>NZ_JAZAYT010000027.1:0-130522 GCF_036321945.1 Flavobacterium facile | reverse complement strand
TTTCATTTTGTCTAATTTCAGAATAACTTTTTTGGTCTTTTTAATTGACCAAAAGTTATTTCCGAAATAGGCTTGATTTATGCTATATAGTTAGTGATTTCTTGATTCATTTTTTCTTGAGGTGTTTTGTACCCTAAAACCTTTCTAGGTCTATTGTTTAGAGTTAATTCAGCATGTTTTAGTTGTTTGTTTGTTATGGTGTTAAAATCAGTTCCTTTAGGGAAAAAACGCCTAATTAAACCGTTCGTGTTTTCGTTAGTTCCACGTTCCCAGGAAGAATAAGGATTAGCAAAATATATATCCATTCCAGTGTTATTTGATAGCCATTTGTGATTTGCCATTTCCATTCCGTTGTCGTAAGTCATTGATTTTACAGTGTATTTGGGTAGTGTTTTCAAGTGTTTTGCAAATTGTTGTGTCACGGTTTCGGATTTTCTATTTTCTAATTTAATAATGAAAACATATCTTGTTTTTCTTTCTACAATTGTTCCGATGGCACTTTTTTGTCCTACACCAATCATTAGATCTCCTTCCCAATGTCCAACTTCGTTTCGTAACTCAACACTGTTGGGTCTTTGGCTAATATTTACTTGGTCTTTGATTCGTATTTTGTTTTTTCCACCTTTTCTATTGTATCTTCTTTTGGAATGATGATAGGGTAGAAGTTGTATGAGTTTTTTGCCTAATCTTGACTGTCTATGTTTATAAATATGCTGATAAATTGCTTCATGAGAGATTGTCATAATACTATTGTTAGGATAATCAATTTTAATTCTTCCAGCAATTTGTTCTGGCGAAAAACCACATAATAAGCCTCTGTAAACAAATAGTTTAAGTTTTTTATGAGTATTTATTTTATCAAGATTTCTTTTGTTTAAATACTCTTCTTTTGCAAAGAAATCTGCTAAAGTTGCATTGTATTTATCGGTTGGTTTGTGCATCCAACTATTTATTTCTCGAGTAATAGTAGAACGATTTCTATTTAGATGCTTTGCAATATAACTTTTAGACTTATTTTCATAGAGTAAAGTCTCAATAATAATGCGTTCATTTAGTGTAAGTCGTTTGTGCTTTTTTTCCATAATTCAACAAAGATAAAAATTATCATTTGTTGCATTAAGTTATTGAATTCTCCATTGATATTAATCCAGTTTTACCACTAGATAAAGTTAAAACTTGATTGATTGTTGCAGTGTCAGCATAGGAGACAATTGCAACTTTATTTAATCCTGTAGGATTGTTTGCTAACGAAAAGATGTTATTGATGAAATCTATAGCTGCATCTTTTGCATGATCCATAGAAGTCTCAGGGCTACCGCTCGTCATACTTCCAGATCTATCAATAACTAGAACAACTTCTAATGGTCTAGCTATTGGGTTAGCACCCACAACTTTTAATTCTACATCAATAATACCACACGAACTTACATTTTGAACAACTGTTTTTGTTGGTGTAATAGTTTGTCCAAACGTAAGAGAAGATGAAAAAACAAGTAATATTTTAAGATATATGTATTTAACATCTCGAATTTTTCTGAAAAATTGTATAAATTTTTTCATATCAAATTATTTTAAGGTTGAATCTGACGAAATCAATTGTCATTAGAATTAATTACAAGGGTGTGTAATGATGAATTAGCGTAGTAATTTTTACATATACTTGAAGAAGCAGTTATTTGAGTGCAACACCATTTGTTAATAGGTGTTCCAGCTGGTACGGTAACATGAACAAAAAAAGTTGAAGTTTCTCCAGAATTTACTGAGATAGTAGAAATTGAATTTAAATTAATATCTGTAAATGATATGTTTAAAACTACATTGGATGTAGTGCTACTATTATCGCTATTGCTACAGCTTCCATTTGTATTTTGAGAAGATAATGTGTAAATGTCATTACTAATGCCATTATTGGTAATAGTCATTTTGTAATAAGTTCCACTACTAGAAGTACTTCTTGTTTTTCTACCTTTTGATACATCTAAATTAGCACTACAAGTTTGTGCAAAACTAAATGCTGAATTAAAAATTAAGAAAATAATAATTAGTTTATATTTTAGTGAAGAAATAAAAACCGTTACTGCGTATAAAGTTTGTTTTGTTCTCATATTCAATTTATTTTAGGGTTGAAGTAACTTTAAAAATTAAGATGACAATTCCTCTTCAGTTTAGTTTTCTAAACTGTTATTTAATTAAATTAAAATTTCTAAAAATGAGTTTTCTCCTGATTTCTTAAAATATTATTGGGGAATATTTTTAAGTGTAGTGGAGATTTAGGTTAAGTCGACAATTTTTAATAGAACTAATTGAGAGATGAATAGTTTTTAAATTAATGTAACATTTTTTGTTTTTTTTATCTTAAAAATGTCTAAGATAAGTTAAGGTTTTTCTCTATTAAAATTTTTATATTCTATATAAATAAATGTGTTTGTTATGGTTTTATATTTCAAATTTAAAGCAATTATTTTCAATGATTAACACAAATTTGTATAAAATCGTTATACGGTATTATAAAATCTTTTAAATACAATTATCTGTTAATTAAATGTTTAAAATGCATTATATAAAGTTTTAAATTAAATTGTTTTTTTAAGTTTTGTTTAAAGCTTGTGTTGTGGAGTTCTTTTGAATTTATTTTTAGAATTTAAGCTATTCTTATTCTAAAAAATAAAAAGAGAAGATTTTTATTCAAATTAATTATCAAGTAGTTTTTTAATTAATTCGCCTTATTGTCCAGGATTGAATTCAAATTTAATTTAATTTTTTTGTATTTTAACATACAAATGTGGTAAAATCGATATAAAGTATCATAAAATCTGTTAAATACAACTTATTGGTATGTAAATAGTTAAATTTTTTACTTACTTTTAATTTTCACTAAATTAGTAACATATGAAAAATTTGATTTTAATACGACATGCGAAATCTAGTTGGGATTTTCCTTTAAGCGATATTGACAGACCGCTTTCTCAAAGAGGCATTAATGATGCTTTTTTAATATCCTCCAAAATAAATAAATTTCTACCAAATAAGTTTGTAGTATGGAGTAGTGCAGCGAAACGAACGAAAGAAACATGTTATATTTTTGCTCAAAATTTGTTAATTCCTATCGAAAATATTATCTTTAGAAAAGATTTGTATACTTTTGATTACAAAGAATTACACGACAAAATCAGATCATGTGACAACAGGTTTGAAAATATCATTTTGTTTGGTCATAATGATGCTATCACCAATTTTGTAAATAAATTTGGAAACCAACATATTGATAATGTGCCTACATCTGGAGTTGTACAAATTGAATTTAATGAAGATAATTGGTTAAACATAAAAAAGGGAAAAGTTAAAAATATACTCTTTCCAAAATTAATTAGAAGTAAAATAAAGAATGAATCCATACATTGATAGAGAAAAAAGCTGGTTAACATTTAATGCGAGAGTGCTACAAGAAGCTGCCGATCAAAATGTTCCCTTATTAGATAGATTGAGGTTTTTAGGTATTTTTTCCAACAATTTAGACGAATTTTTCCGCGTTAGATACGCAGCAATTAGAAGAATGAGTCTTGAACATATAGACACAAAACCTATTTTAGGCGATATTAGTGCCGATCAATTGTTAAAAGATATTACAGAAATTGTAATTGAACACCAATCGGAAAGTTTAAGAATATTAAACGATATCGAGAAAAAATTAGAAAAAGAAGGTATTTATATCATCAATGAAAAAGAAATCAATAAAGAACAAGAAGCCTTTATCAAAGATTTTTTCATTCAAAAAGTAAGTCCAGAATTAGTTACAATCATGTTAAATGATTTGGTCGAATTTCCTTTAATTAAGGATACTTCCGGATATTTAGCCGTGAAATTAGTGATGAAAAAAAACAAAGCAGGTATCATTTCTCAATTATTAAACGATAGAGAAATCAGATATGCTATTGTAGAAATCCCGAAAACCATCAACAGATTTGTAGTTTTACCAACTAACTCTGAAAAACAACATATTATTCTTCTTGACGATGTTATCCGATACAGCATTGATAGCATTTTTAATATTTTCGATTATGAAAGTATTGACGCGCACATGATTAAAATTACCCGTGATGCTCAATTAGAATTTGATTCCGATTTAAGTAAAAGTTTTATAGAAAAAATTTCGTACAGCGTTAAAGAACGTAGAGTAGGTGAGCCTGTTCGATTTGTTTACGATCAAGGAATTGATGAAGACACTTTGGAATTTTTCCTAAACAGAATGAAAATTGATAGTTCCGATTCGATAATTCCAGGTGGAAGATACCATAATCGTAGAGATTATATGGATTTTCCGAATTTAGGTCGCTACGATTTATTATATAAACAAAATGTTCCGTTGCCTATTCAAGGTTTAACCTTAGACGGAAGTATGCTGGAAAGTATCAAAGAAAAAGATTACTTATTACACGCGCCTTACCAATCGTTTTCGTACGTAATTCGATTTTTAAGAGAAGCTGCTTTAGATCCGAAAGTACAATCGATAAAAATAACATTATATCGTTTGTCTAAGAATTCACAAATTGTTAGTTCGTTAATTAACGCTGCAAAAAACGGTAAAAAAGTAACAGTTCAAATTGAATTGCAAGCGCGTTTTGATGAAGCAAGTAACATTTCTTACGCAGAACAAATGCAGGAAGAAGGCATCAATTTAATTTTTGGTGTGAAAGGCTTGAAAGTACACAGTAAAATTTGTGTCGTAGAACGTGTTGAAAAAGATGATGAAATTACAAGATACGGTTTTGTTTCAACAGGAAATTTCAGTGAATCATCTGCGAAAATTTATACAGATGTGACTTTATTCACAAGCGATAACAGAATTTTAAAAGATATTTCTAAGGTTTTTGAATTCTTCGAAGTAAATTATAGAGTACATCGATACAAACACTTAATTGTCTCGCCACATTACACACGTTCTCGTTTCGTAAAATTAATTGAAAGAGAAATAAAAAATGCTTTAGAAGGTAAGCCTGCTTATATTAATCTGAAAATGAATAGTTTATCGGATTATAAAATGATTGATAAATTATACGATGCAAGTTTGGCTGGTGTAAAAGTTAAATTGATAATTAGAGGAATTTGTTGTTTGGTGCCTGGCGTGAAAAAACTAAGCGAAAACATCGAAGCTATTAGTATTGTTGATAATTATTTAGAACATTCGCGTTTATTTATTTTCTGTAATAATGACGATCCGGAAGTGTTTATTTCTTCTGCTGATTTTATGACCAGAAATATTGATGCTAGGGTAGAAGTAACCTGTCCGATTTATGATATTGAAATAAAAAAAGATTTAATTGAAACTTTTGAAATCGGTTGGAAAGCCAATGTGAAAGCACGTTTACATTCTGATAAGTTTGAAAATCAATACAGAAAACGTGGTGACGAAAAGCCGTTTAGAGCCCAACAAGAAATGTACAAACATTATCAAAACAAATTAGAAGTTATTACCGAAATTGTATAGATTTTTTTTAAAAAATTAGAGTTAAGTAAATCTTGTTTAACCAATTTATTTAATAAATCCGTGAAAATCTGAGTAATTCGTGGTTAAAAAAACAAATTAATGATTCAAATAAAAAAATATGCTGCAATAGATATTGGTTCCAACGCCATGCGTTTGTTAATCATGAACATTATTGAGCAAAAAGGAAAAGAAGTACAATTTAATAAAAGTGCCTTAATTCGCGTTCCCATTCGTTTAGGACAAGATGCATTTACCGTTGGCGAAATATCTGAAGAAAACATCGACAGAATGATTGATGCTATGAAAGCTTTCAAATTATTAATGAAAGTTTACAAAGTTGAAAAATATATGGCTTGTGCTACTTCTGCGATGCGTGAAGCCTATAACGGAAAAGAAGTTACAGAAATCATCAAGAAAAAAGCAGATATAAAAATTGAAATTATCGATGGAAAAAAAGAAGCCGCAATTATCGCTTCTTCAGATTTACATCAGTTTATAAAAACCAACGAAAACTATTTATATGTAGATGTTGGTGGTGGAAGTACCGAATTTTCACTTTTTTCTGATGGAAAAATGGTGGTTTCTAAATCGTTTAAAAATGGAACCGTCCGTTTGTTGAACAATATGGTGAATGAAGTCGTTTGGCAAGAAATTGAAAAATGGATTAAAATCAATACGGAAGGTTTAGATAATATCATCATGATTGGATCTGGTGGAAATATTAATAAAACCTTCAAATTGTCGGGTAAAATGCAAGACAAACCTTTGACTTATAAATACTTAAAAACACAGTTTGATTATTTCAACTCATTAACTTACGAACAACGTATTGCCGAGTTAGGTTTAAATACTGACCGCGCCGACGTAATCATTCCAGCACTTACCATTTACTTAAGTGCTATGAAATGGAGTGGAGCTAATCATATTTATGTACCAAAAATCGGATTATCTGATGGTATCGTGAAAGCGATGTATTTTGATAGGATATAGATATATATAAAAAGGACTTTAAGTTAAATTAAAGTCCTTTTTATATTATTAGTGTGATTTAAATATTAATTTCTAAATTCCCAAACACTTCAAATTTTCAATAAAATAAGTGTCTGGAGTAGTTTCTGTTTTATAAATTTCTGATTTAATTTTAGGTTTAATTACAAAATTTATATCACCAGTATTAGCTGTAATTTTTATTAAATACACTTTCTCTGTCTTTAAATCTGTAAAGTTTTCAGGAGTAAAATAAAAAAAACCAGATAAAATACGTAAGTTGTTTTTATTGATTTTGTCGTATTGCAATTCGTTACAAGTTTCTAAATTAACAGAGTTAATCAATTTAACTTGTTTTCCATTAGAAAGTTCTAATAGTATTTTAGTGTTTTTGTCAATGCAAATTGGAGATAAAAAATCTTTACTTTTTTGTAAATACTGAAAGTTTACTCCTAAAACACCATCAACTTCAAACATTTTAAAAGTTAAAAAAGAGGTGCTATTTCCAAAAACATTTTCATCAATTATCTCATCGGTAAGAACTCTTGTGCTAGTAGTGTCAGTAACGATATTTATTTCAAAATCACAAAGCTTTTCTTGAGAAAAAGTAATGTTTATAAATAATAGTAATGCTATTGTTTTTATGAATGTATTCATTTTTGGATTTTATATTTTATTGCAAATTAAAACAATTTTTTCGTCATTTATGTTGGTGGTGAAAAATGTATAGACATTTCCGCCTTCGGCAATTTTATATTTCTTTCTAATTTCTTCTACCGCTAATGGAAAATTACGTGTGGTAATGTTCATTTTCTTTTTTTCAATATGTTTTTTTAATTCTTCTTTTTTAAACGGAATAACAGTTTCAATTATAAAACGTCTACCCGGAAAATGAATCAATTTCATATTCGTAAACAAGTAAGAATGTGGGTGTAACTTGTCAATCTCTAAAGTTTTACTCAAATTATCTGAACACCCGGATTTTAATAATGGCGCATTCGGTTCGTATAAAAACATCTTGGGTAGATCAAAAGTAGTTGGTGTGTTTTTTCCTAAAATAAAACGGTTTGTATCCGTTTTTTCTTTTTGAATGTTTACGGAAGTAATTTCAATTTCACCAGTGTATTCTTTTTCTAAAACCCATAATAACTCTTTTACTTCATTGTCAATTGCCACAACATGAATAGATTTTATGTGATTTAATTCATTAATTCCGGCTGTAATATCTAAGATTGGAGCGGTTTTAATTAAGATGTTTTTGCTTTTTGAAAAGTATAAATCTAAATTCGCTGGAACATTCGGTAAACAATCTTTTAATAAAAATACTTTACCTTTTATGTCGCTTCTTCTGCTCGGGTCAATATAAATCCAATCGAAAATTGTTTCAGAATCCGTTAAAACTTCTGTGCTATTTTGTGCTAAACAGTCAATATTGTTGACGTCTAACTTTTCGTAATTATGTTTTACAATTTCTGAAAGTTCTGTGTTTTTTTCACAATGAACCACTTTTTCAAACTTTTTCGAAAAATAATAACAATCTATACCAAATCCGCCAGTTAAATCGATAATTGATTTTCCTGAAAGTAAGTCGGCTTTATATTTTGCTGTAATTTCTGAAGAAGTTTGTTCAATAGAAATACTTGGTGGATAATAAATATTATCAGTATTAAACCAAGTTGGTAATTTGTTTTTCGATTTATTTTTCGAAACAATTTGATTGATAATTTCTTTCCAATCTATTTCTGGAAATGGATTTTTCGACAAAGCTAACGTTGAAACATTTGCTTGTAATGAATTGTTTATGAAATCCTGAATTTCGGTTGTGAGTATGCTTAAATCCATTACAAACTTCTGGTTAATATTCCTATAAAAGTATTTTCAGGATAAAATTCTTTCAAAACAACTTTTACAGCAGTGTAAATTGGTATCGCTACAATCATGCCTGCAATTCCAAAAAGTGTTCCAGAAATAATCGTAACTAAAAATATTTCTAAAGGATGAGAATTGGTACTTTTTGAAAAAATAATCGGCTGACTGAAATTGTTGTCAATTAATTGTACTAAGAAATACCCAATAATCACATATAAAGTTGTTGGTAAGACCACTGTTTGAAAATCTTGATTAATATGTCCCAACATCGTTAAAAAGGCCGTCATTACAAGTGCAATTATTGGTCCGATATAAGGAATGATGTTTAAAATCGCGCCTAATAAAGCAATAATAAAAGCGTTTTCCACACCAAAAATTAGCAATACAATTAAATACATTACAAAAACGATTAATAATTGCAATAATAGTCCAATAGCATATTTTGCTAACATATTTTTTATTCTCAATAATGAAGCAATGATGCGCCATCTGTTATTGTCAGGTAAAACGGCACGTAAATTATCCGTTACTAATTTTTGATCATTTAATATAAAAAAGCAAATAAAAATTATAGAGAATAATGCCATTCCGAAATTCCCAATAGAACCAATAATAGAGTTTAAGATATCAGTAATAAAGTTAAAATTAAAGGATTGTGTGAATTTATTCACATTAAAATACTTTTCATAATTTATGTCATAAGCTTGTAGCCAAACATCAACATTATTTAAGAAAAGGGATGAGTTTTTTTCTAACGAATTAATATCAAGTAAGGATAAGTTTTTACTTTGACTTAATATTAATGGTACGAATAACATTATGATTCCGAAGATGATTAAAATAAAAAGTAACAAGGAACTTACAATCGCTAAAGTTCTACTAAATTTAAAGCGTTTTTGAAAAAAACTGCAAATTGGTTCAGCAACAAAACTCAAAAGAATAGCTGCAATTAAATAAATGATAATGGATGAAATAGAAATCAAAAAGTATCCACATAAAGCAATTCCTAAAAGGATAAATATGGTTCTAAGTAAAGCGTTAGAAATGTCTTTAGATTTTATCATTGTTATTTTTTTCAAATATAAAAAATCCCGAATAGTTTTTCAACTATTCGGGACTAATTTATTAATTATATTTTTTTAAATACTATCTGAAAGAAGCTCTAGAACCACCAACGTTAAAAATGGCTAACATTCTAGTTTTTTGACCTCCAGAGAACATGTACATTCCTCTGTCGTCAGTGTAGTCCATGTAATTCATATACATTTCTAATGGTGTTCCAGTACAAGTACTTCTGTGTCCTACTGCAGGAACTCCATAATTTGCTGTATTATGAACTGGAGTGTCAGAAACTAAATCTGATCCACAAGTTGCATCACCCCAAATATGACGTAAATTCATCCAGTGACCTACTTCGTGAGTTGCAGTTCTTCCTAAGTTAAATGGAGCAGTAGCTGTTCCAGTTGTTCCTAGATATTTACTGTCAATAACAACACCGTCAGTTGCAGATGCTCCACCTGGGAACTGTGCATATCCTAAGATACCACCACCGATTGTACAAACCCAAAGGTTTAATTTTGTAGTTGGTGTTACTGCTGTCATACCGCCTTGAGTACTAGATTTCATTGCGTCATTAGTTCCCCAAGAAGTCTTTGTAGTAGATTTTCTGATAACTTGGTCTAAAACGAAACGAATTCCAACATTAGCTCTAACGCTGCTGTATGGATTGTTTGCAGTATTGTAATCTGAATTAGTTGCATTAAAATCTTTATTTAATACATCAATTTGAGATTGAATTTGAGCTAAAGAAATGTTTTCAGCAGTAGTTCTGTATAATACATTTACTACAACTGGAATTTCTATTACTCCATTTACAATTCTACCATTAGCAACAGCTTGGGCAGCTTTTAATTCAAATTCTTCCATTCTATTTGCTAAAGTAGGATCTGCAGCAAGTTGATTTTTCAAGTGTTCATCTGAATAACAACCTCTTTTTCCAACATTTTGTGCTAAATTTCCATCAGTAGTAGTGATAGAATCTTCTTGCTTGTTACAAGAAAAAAGCAAACTTACAATAGCAAGTGATAAAACAATTTTTTTCATAAAAATTTAATTAATTGGTTAATTAGTGATGCAATATTAATTGTAAGAATTTTAATTTCAAAGAAAAAGTTATATTTTTAGATAAAATTCAATAAAATAAGTAAAAAACAGATTATTTTCTATTTTTATGGTTTAATTTTGTTTATAATTTAATAAAAATAGTTGTTTTATTTTGTGAAATATAAAATTTATTGCTTTTATGATTGATAAATCACTAATATTTTATTTAATATATTGAATTATTATAAGAAATATATTAAAAACGAATTCTGTTTTTTTAAGATTTGTTTAAAATTATTTTTTCTTACAAAATGAAGTGCCTTTAAATACAGTAAATTTTAAAAAAAAGGCATAAACAATTTCAAATTGTGTTTTACAATTTGAAGTATACATATGTTAAATGTTTGGTTGGATTATAATGTAAAAACTTAAAACACAATTAAGTTAATGTCTCTGTGTTCTAAATTAAACCAATCAGCAATTGGTTTGTTGGTTAAAATGCCGTGATAGAAGTAAATTCCGTTCTTTAATCCTTTGTTGCAACGAATAGCAGCTTCAATTCCGCCGTCTTCTGCAATTTGAATTAATATTGGAGAAATAATATTACTAATAGAAATACTCGCTGTTTTAGAATAACGAGAAGGAATATTCGGAACACAATAATGTATTACGTTACTTTTTATAAAAGTCGGATTTTCATGTGTAGTAATTTCTGAAGTTTCAAAACAACCACCAGTATCGATACTTACATCTACAATTACAGCACCTTTTTTCATATGATCAACCATAGATTCTGTAACTACAATTGGCGTTCTGTTTTTGCCACGAAGCGCACCAATAGCCACGTCGCAACGACGAATCGCTTTTAAAAGTGCTTTATCATGAATAGTTGAAGTAAAAATTCTTTGGTTCAATGTATTTTGTAATCGGCGTAATTTCGTAATAGAATTATCAAAAACTTTTACGTTGGCACCTAAACTTAAAGCAGTTCTTACGGCATATTCTGCCACAGTTCCAGCTCCTAAAATAACAACTTCGGTTGGTGGAACTCCAGTGATATTTCCAAAAAGCAACCCTTTTCCGTCATTATTATTAATCATTAATTCGGCAGCAATTAAAACCGATGCCGTTCCTGCAATTTCACTTAACGATTTCACAGCTGGATAAGAACCATCGCTATCTTTAATGAATTCGAAAGCTAATGAGGTAATTTTCTTTTTGGTAATGGCTTCGAAATATTCCTTTTTTTGAGTTTTTAATTGAATCGCTGAAATCAGAATCGCTTCCATATTCATCATATCAATTTCCTCCAAAGTTGGCGGTTCGACTTTTAAAATAATTGGGCAAGAAAATATTTTCTTCGTATCATGAGTGACTTCAGCTCCAGCGTCCGAATAATCTTTGTCTGAAAAACTGGCGTTTTTTCCTGCACCACATTCTACCATAACACGATGTCCATGGCTAACCAATGAACTTACAGCATCTGGAGTTAAACAAATACGACGTTCTTGGTAAGAAATCTCTTTTGGAATCCCAATAAATAATTCACTTTTGTGTTTGGCAATTTCCAATTTTTCTTCTTGTGGAAGTAATTGTTTGGCTGAAAATGGAGAATAGGTAGACATGGTTATTTCGAATTTGTAGCCAAATTAAGTAATTTTCTCAAATAAGACAAATGTAAAGACATAAAGTTCTTAAAGGTATTTAGAAAAATTAAAAAAATAAAAAACTGTGATTATCAGTTCAATCTGCTAAATCCGTGTATCTATCTAATCATTATTTAAAAGCAATTCTCTTTTTCCGTTTGGTAAGGTTCTAATTACAATCGATGCGTGATCTAAAGGTAACAAATGCGGCACTTTTTCTGGCCATTCAATAAAACACCAATTTCCAGAATAGAAATATTCGTCTATTCCCATATCGTAAGCTTCCATTTCATTATTTATTCGATATAAATCGAAATGATAAATCGTTTCGCCAGTTTTAGATTCATATTCGTTAACTAATGAAAAAGTAGGACTACTAGAATTTCCAGTAACACCTAATTCTTTGACTAATTCTTTAATTAAAGTCGTTTTTCCAACGCCCATTGTCGCGTGAAACGTAATTACTTTTTTTAAATTAGGTGTGGCTAATATGTCTTTGGCGACTTTATTTATTTCTTCTAAGGTAAAAGTTGCAGTCATTTTTTCTTTTATTTAATGGTGACTTCGATAGCCTCAGTCACCATTTATTAAGATTTTATTATTTCGGATTTAAAACTATACAAGGAATAATCATTTCTTCTAATGAAATTCCTCCATGTTGATACGTATTTCGGTAATAACTTACATAATGATTGAAATTATTAACGTAGGCTAAAAAGTAATCGCTTTTTGCAAAAATATATGAACTTGTCATATTTATTGCTGGTAAGCCAATTTTCTTAGGATCTTTTACAGCATAAACGTCTTTATCTTCGTAAGTTAAACTTCTTCCAGTTTTGTATCGTAAATTTAAACTTGTGTTTTTATCACCAATGACTTTCGATGGATTTTTACAATTAATTGTTCCGTGATCGGTTGTAATAATTAGTTTGAAACCCATTTGTTGTGCTTGTTGAATCATTTCTAACAAAGGCGAATTTTTAAACCAACTCAACGTTAAAGAACGATACGCTTTATCATTAGAAGCAAGTTCTTTCACTACATCCATTTCAGTTTTGGCATGCGATAACATGTCTACGAAATTGTACACAATTGTCGTTAAATCGTTGTTTTTACAAGCTTTAAAATTATCAACTAATTTTTTTCCATCACGTAAATTGGTGATTTTAAAGTATTCACTTTTAATATTTAAACCTAAACGTTTTAATTGTTCGTTTAAGAAATCGGCTTCATGTAAATTTTTTCCACCTTCTTCTGTATCATTTTTCCAATATTGTGGGAATTTCTTCTCCATTTCTAAAGGTAATAATCCTGAAAAAATAGCATTTCTAGCATACTGAGTCGCCGTTGGTAAAATAGAGTAGTAGTTGGCTTCTTTCTCCACTTTGTAATGATTAAATACAATGCTTTCAAAAATTTTCCATTGATCCAAACGTAAATTATCAATAACTACGAAAAGGATAGGTTTGTCTTTTTTACGAATTTCTGGTGCTACAAATTCACCAAATAATTTATGTGAAAGAATTGGTTTGTCTGCTTTTTCATCGAACCAATCTTCGTAATTACGTTCAATAAATTTTCCGAATTGTAAATTGGCTTCCGCTTTCTGACTTTCTAAAATCTGAATTAAATTTTGGTCTTCAATAGTTTCTAATTCAATTTCCCAATACACTAATTTTCTATAGAATTCCGCCCATTCGTCAAATGAATTCACCATCGACATTTCCATGGCAATTTTTCTGAATTCCTTCTGGTAATCTAAAGTTGTTTTTTCAGAAATTAAACGCGAATGGTCTAAGTTTTTCTTCAAACTCAACAAAATCTGATTTGGATTTACAGGTTTTATCAAATAATCGGCAATTTTACTACCGATAGCTTCTTCCATAATATATTCTTCCTCACTTTTTGTAATCATAATTACAGGTGTAGAAGATTTAAATTCTTTCATTTCCGAAAGCGTTTCTAATCCCGAAAGTCCTGGCATATTTTCATCTAAAAAAACCACATCAAAAGCGGTTTCTTTATATAAATCAATTGCATCTTGTCCGTTATTGCAGGTTGTTACGTCGTAATTTTTCTTTTCTAAGAATAAAATATGTGGCTTTAATAAGTCGATTTCATCATCAACCCAAAGTATTTTTATATTGTTCATCGTGTCTCTGTTTTAAAAGTGCAAGTTACTATATGTTTAACGTAATTTTTCTTAAAAATTGTGTAAAAAAATAAAAAGTTTTACGTTTGGAAGAAAAAAATAGTACAATCTGAGTATAAGATATTACTTCTTTCAATAAAGAACATGTTATGAGTGAAGACGGAATACTTTAATTTGTATTAATATCACCTTTTAGTCGTATTATAGTAACCTTTGAGTCGGCTTTAAGTCGCCTTTAAGTCGGCTTAGTAGATTTGAAAGATTATGAGATTTTTTCTAACGTAGAAATGACAAAGTTAGAAGTGTAAAGTTGTTTTACTACTAATAGAATTTTTCTTAAAAATTGTGTAAAAGTTTTATATTTGATGAAAGTTTGTGCTATGAAATTACTATTTCCATTATTATCAATTCTATTTTTTTCTTTTTGTTCTTGTAGTTCAACAAATGAATTTAATAGAAAGAGTAATCAAAAAGCTAAAGATTTAATGTCTATTCATTTGAAAAATATTAATTATTATGTTGATAATGATTCTACCACTGAATTAATTTCTGATATTAACGAATCTGTTGAGTTTTATGAATCCATTTCTTTAGTGAAATCATATAGAGAATATCAAATGGAAGAATTTGTAATGCCTTTAAAGTTTAATATTTCTGATTGGACAGAATTTTTTAACCTTTGTAAAGACAGTGTTTTTTTAGATAAAAACAAAGTAATTAAATTTAAAAATGCTAGGATTTATTTAGAAAAGAATCCAGTCGATTATTTGAATTTATTGATTATGGAATTAGATAATATGATTTTAAATAATAATCTACACGCTCAAGAATTTGCTTTTGATATTGAAAAATTAGAAACTGTGACAAAAATAAAACTTGATGATAATGATTTTGATTTTGAAGATTCTAAAAAATCTATGATTGCTTGGAAAAATTGGATGAAAGATAATTCTTCTAAACTTTATTGGAATAAAGGTACTCAAGAAGTAATCGTAAAATATTAATAATAGTTTTTTAACTTTTTCTTACATTTGTTACACAAAAACATATTCTGTGAGCCAAATCAATAAATTAAAAATACTCAACGATCCTATTTATGGTTTCATAACCATTCCAAATACTTTAATTTACGATTTAATTCAGCATCCGTATTTTCAGCGTTTGCGACGTATTTCTCAAATGGGCATGTCGTATTTGGTCTATCCAGGTGCGCATCATACTCGTTTTCATCACGCTTTAGGTTGTATGCATATTATGCAAAAAGCCGTGCAAACGCTTAAATTTAAAGGCGTAGAAATTTCAGATGAAGAAGAAAATGCTTTATATGTTGCGATTTTATTACACGATATCGGTCACGGTCCTTTTAGTCACGCTTTAGAAAATAGTGTGGTGGAAGAAGTGCATCACGAAGAATTATCGCTGTTGTTTATGCAACAATTAAACACCGAATTTGACGGAAAATTGTCATTAGCTATCCAAGTTTTTAAAGGAGAATACCATAGGAAATTCATGTTGCAATTGATTTCTAGTCAGTTAGATATGGATAGAATGGATTATCTAAAACGCGATAGTTTTTATACAGGTGTGAACGAAGGAAACGTAAATAGTGAACGTTTAATTCAAATGCTAAACGTGCAAGATGATGTTTTAGTAATGGAAGAAAAAGGAATCTATTCTATAGAAAAGTTCCTAATGGCGCGTCGATTAATGTATTGGCAAGCGTATTTGCATAAAACTAGCTTAGTTGCCGAATTGACTTTAACAAAAATCTTAAAACGCGCGAAAGAGTTGGCTACAAAAGGCGAAGTGCTTTTCGGAAGTCCGTTTTTATTATTTTTCTTAAATAATAAAATTGAATTGAATCAAATTGATAAAGCTACTTTAGATAAATTTTCTAATTTAGATGATTATGATGTGTTGGGTGCGATTAAACAATGGCAATATCATGACGATTTTGTGCTGAGTTCTTTAAGTAAAATGATCATCAATCGTAATCTACTAAAGATTGAATTAAGTGAAGATAAAATAGATAAAATCAAATGGTTAGATTTAAAAGAAAAGTATTCGAAACAATATAATCTTTCCGATAAAGAAGTAGAATATTTTGTATTTAAAGGAAAAATAAAAAACGAAGCTTACAGTAAATCTTCAGAGCCTATTCGTATCTTAAAAAAGGATAAAACGATTGAAACGGTAGTGGAAGCATCAGACCAAATGCATTTAAAAGCATTGTCTAAAACGGTGACTAAATATTTTATTTGTTATCCGAAAGTGATAGATTAAGGTTAATTTTTATATTTTTGCATACTTATGAAAAGGGCAAAAATTAGTTTTTGTTAATGAAATAGAGAAAATAAGGCGAGTTCCATTTTATTTAAGTGGTAATTTTAAGCAGATTAGATGAAATTTACAGCAGAACAAATAGCAGGCATTTTAGAAGGAGAAGTTATAGGAAATCCTAATGCTGAAGTATATAAATTATCTAAAATTGAAGAAGGAATTGAAGGTTCTTTGACTTTTTTAGCTAATCCAAAATATGTCAATTATATTTATTCAACACTAGCAACAATTGTTATTGTAAATAAAACTTTTGAGCCAGAACAAGAAGTAAAAGCCACTTTAATTAAGGTGGATGATGCTTATAAAGCTTTTTCAAAATTGTTAGAATATTACAATCAAGTAAAATTGATGAAGTCGGGAATAGAACAGCCTTCTGTGATATCTGAAGGTGTTCAATACGGTACGGATTTATATTTAGGAAGCTTTTGTTATTTAGGACAAAATGTTAAAATTGGCAATAATGTAAAAATATATCCAAATAGTTTCATTGGTGATAATGTGGTTATTGGAGATAATTGTGTTTTCTTTGCAGGCGTTCGAATTTATTCGGAAACTGAAATTGGAAATAACGTAACCATTCATTCCGGAACTATTATTGGCTCAGACGGTTTTGGTTTCGCACCACAAGAAGACGGAACGTATTCGAAAATTCCGCAAATTGGAAATGTAATTATAGAAGATAATGTAGAAGTAGGTTCGTGTTCAACAGTGGATAGAGCCACATTGGGTTCAACTTTTATTAGAAAAGGGGCTAAATTAGACAATCAAATACAAGTCGCACACAATGTTGAAATCGGCGAAAATACTGTAATTGCAGCGCAAACAGGTATTGCAGGTTCTACAAAAATTGGTAAAAACTGTATGATTGGTGGCCAAGTTGGTATTGCCGGACATTTAGTAATTGGCAACAATGTTAAAATTCAGGCACAATCAGGTATTGGTAAGAGTTTAAAAGATGGAGAAGTGGTTCAGGGAAGTCCAGCCTTTAATTATGGGGATTTCGCAAAATCTTTCGTGCATTTTAAAAACTTGCCAAAAATTGTAAAAGAATTAGAAGATTTAAAAAAAGGAATATGAATAAGTTAGGAATTGTTTTTGTTGCTTTGTTTTTTTTAGTTGCATGTACTGAAGAAAATGATATATCTGAAAATAATAGTCAAATAGATTTATTAACACCATACACTTTGGATCAGTATAAGCAAGTTTTTACAGATATTTCAGTAACTAATCAATCAGTTCTAGGAAATATTAAATTGGGATATTCTAATGGTAAGTTAGAAAAAAAAATAGGTTACGCATACATGCATAATGTTGTTAATGATAATTTGTATGATACAATATATCAAAACCTAGATAGAGTTTATATTGAAAAAAGAATAATTCCTTTTAATGGGTTTACTAGTGTTGCACCTGACAAAATTGAATATAAATTTAATCAAAATAGAAAAATAATTTATAAAGTTAAACATAATTTAAGTTTTAGTTTAGACGATAACGATACGATTCTTTATAGTTATTTAAATAATAAAATAAATAAATTAGAGACTAGGAGTAAATTAGCACTTTTTTATTATAATCGAAATAATAATTTAGATAGTATTTGTTATAAGCCTAAAATTTATGATGATAATTATATTACTTATACTATTGGAAATACATATGAAAAGGAAGTGTTTGAAGAATATGATAATAGTGAAAATCCATTCAAACAATTAACAATCTTTGAGGATATGTTTAAAAGATCACTTTCAAATAATAATTACAGAAAGCATACTGTTCTTAATGTTAATCCATATTACATAAAATACCAATCAAGCATAATTTTACAATATAATTCAGAAGGAAAATTAATTTATAAATAATCATGTTAAAACAAACGACTTTAAAAAGCGAAATTTCATTAACAGGTGTAGGATTACATACTGGTCAGGAAGTAACAATGACTTTTAAACCAGCACCAGTAAATAATGGTTTTACATTTGTACGAATCGATTTAGAAGGTGCTCCAATTATTGAAGCTGATGCCAATTATGTAGTAAATACTCAACGCGGAACTAATTTAGAGAAGTTAGGTGTAATGATTCAAACTCCTGAGCATGTATTAGCTGCTTTAGTTGGTTGTGATTTAGACAATGTAATTATCGAATTAAATTCATCAGAGTTACCAATTATGGATGGTTCTTCAAAATATTTTGTGGAAGCATTAGAAAAAATTGGAACAATAGAGCAAGAAGCAGAAAGAAAAGTATACGTTGTAAAAGACGTTATTTCTTATTTAGATGAAGCTACAGGAAGTGAAATTACAATTATTCCAAGTGATACTTACTGTGTAACAGCAATGGTAGATTTTGGTACGAAAGTATTAGGAACTCAAAATGCTAATATGAAAAGTATTTCTGATTTTAAATCGGAAATATCAGCTTGTAGAACGTTTAGTTTTTTACATGAATTAGAAGCACTTTTAAATAATGGTTTAATTAAAGGAGGCGATTTAAATAACGCAATTGTATATGTAGACAAAGAAATTTCTTCAGAAACAATGACAAGTTTAAAGAAAGCTTTCAATAAAGAATCTATTTCTGTTACAGAAAACGGAATTTTAGATAATTTGACGTTGCATTTTCCGAACGAAGCCGCTCGTCATAAATTATTAGATATTGTGGGTGATTTATCTTTAATTGGAACAAGAATTCAAGGTAAAGTGATTGCTAATAAACCAGGTCATTTTGTAAATACTCAATTTGCGAAAAAATTATCAAAAATTATTAAACTAGAAGAGAAAAACAACATTCCAGTTTACGATTTACATAAAGAACCCGTTTTAGATATTCACGGAATTATGGATTTGTTACCACACAGACCACCATTCTTATTAGTAGATAAAATTTTAGAATTATCGGATACGCATGTAGTTGGATTGAAAAATGTTACTATGAATGAACCTTTCTTCGTAGGGCATTTCCCTGGAGCGCCAGTTATGCCAGGTGTTTTACAAGTTGAAGCTATGGCACAAACAGGAGGAATCTTAATTTTAAGTACGGTTCCAGATCCAGAAAATTACCTTACATTTTTTATGAAAATAGACAATGTAAAATTCAAACAAAAAGTTTTACCAGGAGATACCTTAGTTTTTAAATGTGAATTGATTACTCCAATTAGAAGAGGAATTTGTCACATGCAAGCCTATGCATATGCGAACGGGAAATTAGTTTCAGAAGCAGAATTAATGGCACAAATTGTAAAAGTTAAAAACGATTAATTATGAACCAACCCTTAGCATACGTACATCCGGGAGCAAAAATTGCAAGAAATGTAGTTATCGATCCTTTTACAACCATTCATAATAATGTAGAAATTGGCGAAGGAACTTGGATTGGTTCTAACGTAACTATTATGGAAGGCGCTCGTATTGGTAAAAATTGTAATATTTTTCCAGGAGCAGTAATTTCTGCCGTACCACAAGATTTAAAATTCGGTGGAGAAGATTCATTAGCTGTAATTGGCGATAATACTACAATTAGAGAATGTGTTACCATAAATAGAGGTACAGTTGCGTCAGGAAAAACAGTAATTGGTAAAAACTGTTTAATTATGGCAACAGCACATATTGCTCACGATTGTGTTATTGGAGATAATGCAATTATTGTTAATGGTGTCGCTTTAGCCGGACACGTTACTATTGGCGAATATGCTGTTATTGGTGGTTTAGCCGCTGTGCATCAGTTTATTTCAATTGGAGATCACGCAATGGTTTCTGGTGGAAGTTTAGTTCGTAAAGATGTACCACCTTTTTCTAAAGCAGCAAAAGAACCTTTATCTTATGTAGGAATCAACTCAGTTGGATTAAGAAGAAGAGGTTTTTCTACTGAAAAAATTAGACAAATTCAAGATATTTACCGAATCTTATACCAAAAAAATTACAATACTTCTCAAGCAATGAGTATTATTGAAGCAGAAATGGAAGCCACTCCAGAAAGAGATGAAATTTTAGATTTTATCAGAAATTCTTCTCGTGGTATCATGAAAGGTTATACTGGAAGCGTATAAATTATTAAAAACATAAAATTAAAACAAACAAAATGGCAAGTACATCAGATATTAGAAATGGTTTATGTATAAAATTTAACCACGATATTTATAAAATTATTGAATTTTTACACGTTAAACCAGGAAAAGGTCCAGCGTTTGTGAGAACCAAATTAAGATCATTAACTAATGGGAAAGTGTTAGATAATACTTTTTCAGCGGGTCATAAAATTGATGTGGTAAGAGTGGAAACTCAAACCTACCAATTTTTATATCCTGAAGGAAATGATTTTCACTTTATGAATATCGAATCTTTTGAACAAATTACGTTGAATAAAAACATTTTAGATGCACCAGATTTATTAAAAGAAGGTACAAATGTAATGGTTCAAATTAATACGGAAACAGATTTACCTTTATCAGTAGATATGCCAGCATCTATTATTTTAGAAGTTACTTATACGGAACCAGGTTTGAAAGGAAATACAGCTACTAACGCTACAAAACCTGCAACTGTTGAAACTGGAGCAACTATAAATGTACCTTTATTTATTAATGAAGGTGATAAAATTAAAATTGATACAACCTCTAGTTCTTATATGGAACGTGTAAAAGAGTAATTGAAATAAATGAAATTTAACAAAACATACACCTTAAAACAAATTGCTGAAATCATCAATTCTAAGTATATTGGAACTGATGATTTTCCAGTTCATGGTATGAATGAAATTCATGTGGTGGAACCTGGTGATATTGTTTTTGTAGATCATCCTAAATATTACGATAAAGCCTTGCAATCTGCCGCTACAATTGTTCTTATTAATAAAGAAGTTGATTGTCCAGAAGGAAAAGCTTTGTTGATTTCTGATGATCCGTTCAGAGATTTTAATGTGTTAACCAAACATTTCAGACCTTTTCAATTTTCAAATGTTTCTATTTCAGATTCAGCAAAAATCGGAGAAGGCACTTTAATTCAACCGAATTGTTTCGTTGGACATAACGTTCAAATCGGAAAAAATTGCCTAATTCATTCAAATGTTTCTATTTACGATAATACCTTAATTGGTGATAACGTAATTATTCATGCTGGAACTATTTTAGGAGCCGATGCTTTTTATTACAAAAAGCGTCCTGATGGTTTTGATCAATTGCTTTCTGGTGGGCGAGTAGTGATTGAAAATAATGTTGGAATTGGAGCACTTTGTACGATTGACAAAGGCGTTACAGGTGATACAACAATTGGTGAAGGAACTAAAATTGACAATCAAGTTCATGTTGGACACGATACTGTAATCGGTAAAAAATGCTTAATCGCTTCTCAAACCGGAATTGCAGGTTGTGTAATAATTGAAGACGAAGTAACGCTTTGGGGACAAGTTGGTACAACTAGCGGAATTACCATTGGTGCAAAAGCAGTAATTATGGGACAAACCGGAGTAACAAAATCTGTTGAAGGTGGAAAATCGTATTTTGGAACTCCAATTGAAGAATCTAGAGAAAAATTAAAACAACTGGCAAATATTAAACGTATTCCTGAAATCATTGAAAAACTAAAATAATGACTCCAAAAGAAATTGTACAAGAATTATATGCTAATGATGGTTTAAGAAATAGAGATTTTTTAAATGAAGTACTTCATGAAAATATCCTTTTAGAATGGCACAGTTCTGAAGGTTTGCTAGTTAAAGATAAAAATTCGTTATTAGAATTAGCTACTGAGTTAAAAAACAACTTCTCTATTTTTAGCTCTGAAATTTTACATTTAGCAGCTGAAAATAATTTAGTGTCTATTGCATTTAATCATTTTGGAGCCAGTATTGAAAATCAAAAAGATTTGATTTTGATTGGACGATTTATGGCTATTTGGGAATTTGAAAATGATAAAATCATTAAAGGATACCAAATTAGCAAACCTATCTAAAAAAAAGTAAAAAAAAATTAATTTATTACTGGCAAAAAACTTATTTTTGCTCAACTTTTAAAAAACAAATAACATCATGAGTGTTTTAGTAAATAAAAATTCAAAAATTATAGTTCAAGGATTTACAGGAAGTGAAGGAACTTTTCACGCTTCTCAAATGATTGAATATGGTACAAACGTAGTTGGTGGAGTTACTCCAGGTAAAGGTGGTACTTTACATTTAGACAGACCCGTTTTCAATACAGTAAAAGATGCTGTAAAAGAAGCTGGTGCTGATACTTCAATTATTTTTGTTCCGCCAGCATTTGCTGCAGATGCTATTATGGAAGCTGCCGATGCAGGTATTAAAGTAATTATTTGTATTACTGAGGGAATTCCAGTTGCAGATATGATCAAAGCGTACGACTTTATCCAAGGTAAAGAGTGTCGTTTAGTTGGTCCTAACTGTCCAGGTGTTATTACTCCAGGTGAAGCTAAAGTTGGTATTATGCCAGGTTTCGTTTTCAAAAAAGGAAACGTAGGTATTGTTTCTAAATCAGGAACTTTAACTTATGAAGCAGCTGACCAAGTTGTAAAACAAGGTTTAGGTATCACTACTGCTATTGGTATTGGTGGAGATCCAATTATCGGAACTACTACAAAACAAGCAGTTGAATTATTAATGAATGATCCTGAAACAGAATGTATCATTATGATTGGTGAAATTGGTGGTCAATTAGAAGCTGATGCTGCGCATTGGATTAAAGCTGACGGTAACCGTAAACCGGTTGTTGGTTTTATCGCTGGAGAAACTGCTCCAAAAGGTAGAACAATGGGTCACGCAGGTGCAATTGTTGGTGGTGCAGATGATACTGCAGAAGCTAAAAAACGCATCATGAGAGAATGTGGTATTCACGTAGTAGATTCTCCAGCAGAAATTGGTAAAAAAGTTAAAGAAATTATGGGATAATATCCTGTATTTAAAATACATAGTAATAAAAGCTCCTTTTTATGGAGCTTTTATTACTATGTATTAATCAAGTTCACAGAGTTCTTTTAATACTTTGTGGCAAATCAAATAAAAATGGAAAAAGAATTAAAAAAATACAAATCAACAAATAGTTTCTTATTTAATACAGATTTAAATTTAGAAGAAGTTTGTAACGCTCCAGACGGCGCAAGTGGTGTTTTCTTAGTGTACGATACAACTAACGAAGCAAAAGAACTAATCATGGTTGGTTCAACTGGAACAGTACAAAACGACGGAACTTTAAAAGTAAAAAGTGGTGGTTTGTACGATAAAATCGTAAACGGACACCAATTTGCTAAAACAGGAAGAAAATATTCTTGGCCAGCACAAATGAAAAAAGAAGAAATTGAATCTTTAGAAGTTGTTTGGTATGAAACTTTTACAGAAAAAGTAAAAGGTATTCCAACATTTGTAGAAGCTACAGTTTTACAAAGTTATTTAACTGAAAATGGTACACTTCCAAAATGGAATGTTGCTTTCTAAGTAATAAATAGATATAAAAAATCCCGCTCTAAAATAATTGGAGCGGGATTTTTGTTTTTAATTAAAAGGGGTCGACCATTTTGTATTCGTGTAAACATCATTTCCAGAAAGGGTTTTTAAAAACGCAATTACTGCATTTACTTCTGTAGCATTTAAGTTCAATTGTTGTCCAAATCCGCCTGGTGTTAATCTTGGATCTAAATTGGTGTTTCCTGGTGCAATTGTAATCGTACCATAATGTCCAATAGCAGTTTGAAGTGATGTAATAACTCCAGTGTGCATTATTTGTCCATTTAAAGTACCGTCTACTTTTACTAAATCTCGTAAAGAAGGAGCTCTAGTATTCGTAATATCAATTCCAATACCTGAAATAGTTCCAATTATGCCGTTGTTTCTAGTATTGGGATCAATATCAAATTCAGGAGCTCTATGACAACCTGCACAACCAATTCCGCCTCCAGTTCGCACACCAGATGCATTAAAAGTAGGAGGAGTTAAAAATAAATTTTTACCTTGATTTTCTTGAGCTGTAAAATTAGCAAAATTCACACCGTCATTTGGAGTACTTGCTCTTCCTACGTCATATTTAGAATCAAAAGATTGTATACTTCTTATGAATTCTGCCAATGCAAATTGTATTTTAGTTTCTGTAATTTCTTCGGAACCATAAACAAATTTGAATAATTCTTTATAATAATCAACTGCAGATAACTTAATAATCAAATCATTAAAAGATAAATCTCCAACAGTTCCACTAAATCCCATTTCACCATGATCTTTAATTGGCATCGTAGTTTGAATTTCTAAACTTGTAGCACGTTCATCCCAAAAGAATTTCGATTCAGTAGCAAATCGAGTATTAATCAATCGCATTGAATGTCTTCCAGTTGTTCCGTTTATTCCTGTGCTGGCAACAACATTATCACCAAAAGCCACTTCTTGTTTATGGCAACTTGAACAAGAAATAGTGTTATTTGCCGACATTTTTTTGTCATAAAATAATACTCTTCCTAAAGTAGCGCCTTTATCTGAAATTGTATTTAATCCGCTATTGTCTTTTGTAATATAACTAGGAACAGTTTGATTAGCATAATTTGCTAAATTGTTCAAATCTATAGAACTACCAAATTCTGCTTCAACCGCAGGATAAGTTGCTGTAATTTCAGTATAAGTTTCTTCATTAGTATTATTACAAGAAGATAATGTAACAATAAGTACGCAGAAGTGTAAAATTTTGGTTAGTTTCATAAAAGTAAGTTTAGGTTGGTAAGGTTTAGACTAACAAAAAACAAAAAGGTTTAATGGTAAAGATGTTTTTTATTACTTTAAATTATTATTATATTTGGCTTCAATAAAAAGTACATTATTTAAATATAATTATAATATGAAATTATTAGAAGGAAAAGTTGCCATTATTACAGGAGCAAGTAGAGGAATTGGAAGTGGAATTGCAAAAGTATTTGCACAAAACGGAGCAAATGTTGCATTTACTTATAGTTCATCTGCAGAATCAGCATTAGCTTTAGAAAATGAATTAAACGCTTTAGGTATTAAGTCTAAAGGATATAAATCAAACGCTGCTGATTTCAACGAAGCTCAAAAACTAGTTGATGATGTAATGGCTGATTTTGGAAATATCGATATTTTAATCAACAATGCTGGAATTACAAAAGATAATTTATTAATGCGTATGTCTGAAGAAGATTTTGATGCCGTAATGAATATCAACTTAAAATCTGTTTTCAATATGACTAAAGCAGTACAAAAAATCATGCTTAAAAACCGTAAAGGTTCTATCGTAAACATGAGTTCTGTAGTTGGAGTTAAAGGAAATGCAGGTCAAGCAAATTACGCGGCTTCTAAAGCTGGTATGATTGGTTTTACAAAATCTATCGCATTAGAATTAGGTTCTCGTAACATTCGTTGCAACGCTATCGCTCCAGGTTTCATTGAAACTGAAATGACTGCAAAATTAAACGAAGATGTAGTTAAAGGTTGGAGAGAATCTATTCCTTTAAAACGTGGTGGAACTCCAGAAGACGTAGCTAATGTTTGTGTGTTTTTAAGTTCTGATATGAGTGCTTATGTTACTGGACAAGTGATTAACGTTGATGGTGGAATGTTGACTTAGGATTGTAAAAAAGGTTTAAAAGTTTATATGGTTAAAGGTTTAAAAGGTTTTGTGTTGAAAAATTGTAAATATTAAATTACAATGAGAATATTTAGTTTTGAAAAGTTAATTGCTTGGCAAAAAGGTAGGGAATTAGCAATTTTGATTTATAAAACAACTAAAAATTTTCCAAAAGATGAAATATTTGGTTTAACCAGTCAAATGAGACGTTGTTCCATTTCAATTGCATCAAATTTAGCAGAAGGCTCAGGAAGAAGTTCTATGAAAGATAAAGCCAGGTTTTCTGAAATTGCTTATAGTTCATCACTTGAGTTGTTAAATCAAGTGATATTAAGTTACGATTTTGAGTATATCGATGAAAATCAATATATTCAAATTAGAGAAAAAATTACAGAAGTAAATATGCTAATCGATGGCTTATATAAGTCACAAGTTTCAGCTATAAAATAATTTTCACACAATCCATATCCACAATACCTTTTAAACTTTTAACCATATAAACTCATAAACTAAATAAATGATAACAAGCACAATCCTATTAATTCTACTTTCAGTAATTATTTCTGGAGCTGTTGCCTTTTATCAATACTTATTTAAAGCCGATAACCAAAACAAAACAAATTGGTTATTGGCTTTTTTGCGTTTTATTTCAGTGTTTTCTTTACTTTTATTACTAATTAATCCAGTAATTTCAAGAAAAACGATTGAAACGAATAAAATCCCTTTAGCTATTGTTGCAGATAATTCTCGTTCTATATCCGAATTAAAAGCCAATGATGTAGAAAAGGAAGTATTTGAAAAATTAACTTCCAATTCAGCATTAAAAGAGAAATTCGAAATTCAAACGTATTCTTTTGATGAAGAGTTTTTTGCTGGTAAACCATTAGATTTCAAAGGAAATCAATCGAATATCGATAATGTTGCTACGAATTTAAAGCAATTAAATAAAAACGCTTATTATCCGGTAGTTTTATTAACAGATGGAAATCAGACTATTGGAAACGATTATGTGTATAGTTTTCAAGAAACCGCAAATATATTTCCAGTTGTTTTAGGTGATACAACCACGACATTCGATTTAAAAATCAATCAGCTTAACGCGAATAAATACGCCTTTTTAAAGAATAAATTTCCGGTAGAAGTGTTCTTGCAATATAATGGAAGCAAAGCTATTTCGGCTAATTTCTCTATTGAAAAGAATGGTAAGAAAATATCAAGTCAAGCTATTAATTTCGATAAAAAAAATAAAGTACAATCGGTACAAATTTTATTAGAAGCAGATAGAGTAGGATTGCAAAAATATAAAGCAGTAATTTCATCTGCAACGAAAGAAAAAAATAGTTATAATAATGTAAAAAATTTCGCTGTTGAAGTAATTGATCAACGTAAAGAAATTGCCATCATTTCAGATATTTCTCATCCTGATTTAGGTACTTTAAAGCGCGCAATTGAATCTAACGCACAACGTAAAGTAACTTTACTTAAAACGAATTCAATCAGCGATTTAAAAAGATATAATTTATTAATTTTATACCAACCAACTGCTTCTTTTAGAAAAGTTTTTGATGCGAATAAAAACCTTAGAATTAATACATTTATTATAACCGGAATGTCTACTGATTTCAATTTATTAAATCAAATGCAATCCGATTTAGACTTCAAATTAACCAATAAAAAAGAAGATTTTACTTCTTCATTTGTTACAGGATTTAATCTTTTTTCACAAAATGATATTCAGTTTGCGCAATTGCCACCGTTAGAAAATCCTTTCGGAAAAATTACTGAAAAAGGAAGTCTAAATACATTATTAACAGCTAAAGTAAACGGAATTGATGTTGGAAATCCAATCTTAACTTTTTCAGAAAAAGGAAATACTAGAAGTGCTTATTTGTTAGGAGAAAATTCTTGGAAATGGCGCATGGAAAGCCATGTTATCAATCAATCTTATGAGAAATATGACCAGTTTATTGATAAGATAATTCAATATTTATCAACAAATTCCGCAAAAAAATCACTTTTAGTAGAACATGAAAGTTTTTATAATTCTGGTGAAACGATCGAAATTTTCGCGCAATATTTCAATAAAAGCTATGAATTGGAAGAAAACGCCAATCTTTCTATCAACCTAACGAATAAAAATACGAAGTCGACAAAAAACTACAATTTCTCTAAAGCTAATAATGGCTATCAAGCTATTTTTGACGGTTTAGAACCTGGAAATTATGCGTTTCAAGTTAAAGAATCAAGCAGTAATGCAAGTTATAACGGAACTTTTGAAGTGTTAGATTTCGATGTAGAAAAACAATTTGTAAATCCAGATGTTTCGAAATTACAACAATTAGCGAATCAAAATAAAGGTGAAGTCATTCATCCAAATCAAATTGATAAGTTAATTCAAAAATTACTTAAAAAAGAAACGTATTTACCTGTAGAAAAGTCACTTGTAAAAAATTCACCACTTATCGATTGGATTATTTTGTTAATCATTTTAGCTGTTTCTTTAGCTTCAGAATGGTTTATTAGAAAATTTAACGGTTTGTTATAACTATTTATCCTGTTTTTTGTTAAATTTGTAGCAATGAAAAAGTATATTACTTTATTTCTAATTTTTATTTATATGTTTTCAATGACTGAATTGCATCAGATTTTGAAAGCACCATTGCTTGTGGAACATTATTATGAACACAATGATAAAAAAGAAATATCTGTGCTTACTTTTTTAGAAATGCACTATTTAAACGGAAATGTAAAAGATGCAGATTTTGAAAAGGATATGAAGTTACCTTTCAAAAATTTTCAAGACAATCATCCAAATGTGGTTCTAAGCATACCAGAAACTACTAATTATTTCAATTTTATCGTTTTTTCAGCTTCAGAACATAAGCCTTTTCGTTTTGAAAATCAAGTAAATACATCCAATTTTCTTTCTTCTATTTGGCAACCGCCGAAAACTATTTTATCGTAATAAATTTTAGTCAACTTTTATAGTTGATGATTTCATTATTCATAAAATAAAAATATTCTCATGTTAAATAAAATAATTGAGTTTTCTGTAAAGAATAAACTCATCATTGCGTTATTTACTTTTGCTTTAATAGTATTTGGTATTTACAACGTACAGAAATTGCCTATTGACGCCGTTCCGGACATTACTAACAATCAAGTTCAAGTCATTACAATTGCACCTTCTTTTGGAGCAACAGATATTGAACGCTTAGTAACTTTTCCAATAGAACAAGTCAATAACAACATTCCTGGATTAAAAGAAATTAGAAGTTTCTCAAGATTCGGATTGTCATTAGTTACGATAGTTTTTGATGACGATACAGATATTTATTGGGCACGCCAACAAGTTTCCGAAAGGTTACAACAAGTCCAAAGTCAACTCCCAAAAGGAATGGGAACACCTGAATTAGGCCCAGTTTCCACAGGTTTAGGAGAAATTTATCAATATGTAGTGCGCCCAGAAAAAGGCTACGAAAAAAAATTCGATGCTACAGAATTAAGAACCATACAAGATTGGATTATAAAAAGACAATTATCTGGTGTAAAAGGTGTGGCCGAAGTCAGTAGTTTTGGAGGAAAACTAAAACAATTAGAAATTAGTATTCAACCCAGCAAGCTAAAAGCTCATGGTATAACCATAAATGACGTTTTTGATGCTTTAGAAAGTAATAATCAAAATACAGGTGGAAGTTATATCGAAAAGAACGAAACAGCCTTATTCATTAGAACAGAAGGTTTACTGCAATCTAAAGAAGATATTGAAAACATCGCGCTTACTTCAAAAACAGGAACTCCTTTGTTTTTAAAAGATATTGCGGAAATTAAAAACGGATACGCCACTCGCTACGGAGCAATGTGTTATAACGATCAAGGTGAAGTTTCTGGTGCTATTGTGATGATGTTAAAAGGAGCTAACAGTAGCGAAGTTATCAAAAATGTAAAAGAAAGAATTGCGCAAATTCAAAAAACGTTACCAAAGGGAGTCATCATTGAACCTTTTTTAGATCGAACCAAAATGGTAAATAACGCCATCGGAACGGTTGAAAAAAACTTAATTGAAGGGGCATTAATCGTAATTTTTGTATTGGTTTTGTTCTTAGGAAATTTCAGAGCCGGACTTTTAGTAGCTTCAGTAATTCCATTAGCGATGCTTTTTGCGATTATTATGATGAATCTATTCGGCGTAAGCGGAAATTTAATGAGTTTAGGCGCGTTAGATTTCGGTTTAATTGTGGATGGTGCCGTAATTATTGTCGAAGCCGTCATACATCAAATTTATTCGCATCATAAAAAGGAAAATGCCATTGCCTTAACGCAAGAAAATGTAAATCATGAAGTGGAATCCTCTTCTAAAAAAATGATGAACAGTGCCGTTTTCGGACAAATTATCATTTTAATTGTGTATTTACCCATCTTTTCCTTAGATGGAATCGAAGGTAAAATGTTCAAACCAATGGCTCAAACAGTTGCTTTTGCTTTAATTGGCGCATTTATTTTATCGTTGACTTACATTCCAATGATGAGTTCTATTGTGTTGAAAAACTTAAAACACAATCCAAATAATTTCTCTGAAAGAATGATGGCGTATTTGGAAAATATCTACCAAAAACGATTAGTTCAAGCCATTAACAACAAAAGAAAAATCATTATTTCAACAGTTGTTGTGTTTTTTGCTTCGATTGTAGTGATGTCATTTTTAGGTGGAGAATTTATTCCAGCTTTAGAAGAAGGTGATTTCGCAGTCGATACTAGAGTTTTAACAGGAAGTAATTTAAATACGACAATGGCTTCCACACAAAAAGCCGCTAAAATCTTAAAAGACAGATTTCCAGAAGTTGAAAAAGTAGTGACTAAAATCGGTAGTGGTGAAGTGCCAACCGACCCAATGCCAATGGAAGCCAGCGATATGATGGTGATTCTGAAAGATAAAAGCGAATGGACATCAGCTTCAACTTTCAATGAATTATCCGAAAAAATGAGCGAGGCTTTAAAAGATGTTCCTGGAATTACAGCCGGATTTCAATATCCTGTTCAAATGCGCTTTAACGAATTAATGACAGGTGCACGACAAGATGTGGTTTGTAAAATATTCGGAGAGAATTTAGATACACTTTCTATTTATGCTAGTAAAGTCGGAAAAATTGTAAAGACAATTCAAGGCACAAAAGATTTATACGAAGAACCAATTGGTGGAATGCCACAGGTAGTAATCAACTACAAACGTCCAATAATGGCACAATATGGTTTAAGTGTAAATGAAATCAATAGAGTAGTGAATACCGCTTTTGCGGGTCAAACTGCAGGTTTGCTTTTTGAAGGTGAAAAACGATTTGATTTAGTTGTGAAATTAAACAATTCAGAGAAAAAAGACTTAATTGACATCGAAAATCTATTAATTCCAACCAAAACAGGAACAACTATTCCGCTTTATGTTTTAGCTGATGTTAAAATTATTAGCGGTCCAAATCAAATTCAACGGGAAGATGCGAAAAGAAGAATTGTTGTAGGATTCAATGCCGATAGAGATGTACAAAGTTTAGTGGGCGAATTAGAAAAAGAAATCAACGCCAAAATTAAATTTCCTCCAGGTTATTATATCACTTACGGTGGAAGTTTCGAAAACCTAAATGCTGCAAAAGACAGATTGATGATTGCGGTTCCAATTTCTTTGCTTTTGATCTTTTTGATGTTGTATTTTGCTTTCAAATCGGTTAAACAAGCTTTGTTAATTTATACGGCAATTCCATTATCTACGATTGGTGGAATCTTATTTTTAGCCGCTCGCGGAATGCCTTTTAGTATAAGTGCTGGAATCGGATTTATCGCCCTTTTTGGTGTCGCCGTTTTAAACGGTATTGTGCTTATTGCCGAATTTAATTCGCAAAAAGCTAGCGGAAACACTGATACAATCAAAGTTATTATGAATGGAACTAAAAAACGATTACGACCAATTTTAATGACAGCATTCGTAGCTTCATTAGGATTCTTACCAATGGCAATCAGCAATGGTTCTGGAGCAGAAGTACAACGTCCGTTAGCCACTGTAGTAATTGGTGGTTTACTAATTGCAACTTTTTTAACCTTGTTTATTTTACCAATTTTATACTTGGTATTCGAACAAAAATCAGAAATCAAAATGAATAAAAATGCAATTGTTACGGTTTTACTTTTATTAGGAACTGCGACTTCGTTTTCACAAAATAAAATGACATTAGAACAAGCTTTAAATATCGGAATTTCAAATAATATTCAATTGAAAACCGAAAAACAAAAAGTGGAAGCAGCCAAAGTTTTAATTCGTTCTGCAAATGAAGTGCCGAGTTTAAACTTAGTTGGAGAAATCGGACAGTTAAACAGTGCATATACTGATAACAGATTTGGGATTTCTCAAAATATCAGTTTTCCATTTATCAACGCTAAGAAAAAAGAATGGTTTCAAAAACAAGCTGAAATGGCTCAAATGAACTATAAATTTTCTGAAAATGCCATAAAAAAAGAAATTACACAAGCTTTTTACGATTTAGTGGTGGTTTCAGAAAAAGAAAAAGTAACAAAACAAACAGATTCTATTTTCGCAGCTTTTATTCAGAAAGCCAATTTGCGATTGAAATATGGTGAAAGTAACGCTTTAGAAAAAAGTTCAGCCGAATTGTATATGGTAAAGATTAAAAATCAAGTCAAATTAATTCAGGAAGAAAAATTCAGAGTGGTAGCTCAATTGCAATATTTATTACAAATAACAGAACCAATCGAACCAATTTATAAATCTGCCAAAATTGAGAATTTGCCTTCACAAGATTTTGTTTCGAATAATGTAGCGTTGCAAATGTTAGCATTAGAAAAACAAGCCAATACTTCAGTTTTGAAAATTGAAAAATCGGCTTTAATTCCAGATGTTGCTGTCGGATATTTTAGTACAACGATGCAAGGAAATGGCGCTGACAATAATTTTTATGGGAAAAACGACCGATTTCAATCTTTTCAATTGAGTTTAGGAATTCCTGTTTTTAATTCGGCCAACAAAGCTCGACAAAAAGCAATTCAAATGAACGAAACCATTTTAACCGATAAAACAACGATGCAACAACAAGAATTGCAAAAAATATGGAATACCTATGCTGTGAAACAGGCCAATAACCAAGAAGTTTTGTCTTATTATGAAACAGTTGTTTTACCAAATACCAATTCAATTATAGCGAATGCGAACAAGCAAATTTTAAATGGAGATATTAATTTTATGGAATGGTCGTGGACAATGAACCAAGCGCTTGAAGCAAAATCAGATTATTTCGATAAAATTCAATCGTATAATAACAATATCATCCAAATCTTGTATTTCAATTAAAATTTAAATCGAAACAAATGAAAAATATATATTTAATACTGATTGTAGCGCTTACAATAGCTTGTCAGTCGAAAAAAGAAGAAACAGCAACAGAAACTGCTGTTAAAGAAAATGTAGTGGAATTGACTAAAAATCAATTAGATAATTCGAAAATTAAAATCGGAAGTTTAACGAATACTTCGCTTTCAAGTACGATAAAAGTAAATGGTAAAATTACTTTAGCGCCAAATGCAATGGCCAGTGTGAGTATGCCACTTGGCGGATATATTAAAAATATCAAAGTAATGCCAGGAATGGTAATTGGAAAAGGGCAAGTTTTGGCGGTTATTGAAGATCAATCTTATGTTCAAATTCAACAAGATTATTTAACTACGAAGCAACAATTGGCTTATGCTTCAAAAGATTTTGCTCGTCAGAAAGAATTAAATTCTTCGCAAGCGGTTAGTGAAAAAAATTACCAATTAGCGGAAAGTGAATTCGCCAAACAAAAAATCACTTTAAAATCGTTAGAGGAAAAATTGAAGTTAATTCATATCAATCCAGCATCATTATCTGCGAATACGATTTCAAAATCGGTAAATATTTATGCGCCAATTTCTGGAATGGTTACAAAAATTGATGTGAATATTGGAAAATATGTGAATGCAACAGACATGTTATTTCAAATTATGGATAACCAAAGCATGTATGCGAAACTAAACGTGTTTGAAAAAGACGCGGCGAATTTAGCCATCGGACAAAAAATTAAAGTCTACACGAATACACAACCAGATGTTTTTTACGAAACTAAAATTGAGTTTGTAAACAAAAGTTATTCGGATGAAAATGCTATTGAAGTGTATGCGAAAATTTCCAATACAACTAAAAGATTAATTCCAGGAAATTACATCAACGCTAGTATTCAAGCAGATAATAACAATGCGTTTGTTTTAAGTAACGATGCGATTGTAGATTTTGAAGATAAGAAATTCGTTTTCGTACAAGATGCTAATAAAAAGTCTTTTTCTATGCAAGAAGTGCAAATCGGAATTGTAACGGATAAAGTTTCAGAAATTAGAAACTATGAATCGTTACAAAATAAAAACCTAGTAATTAGTGATGCGTATACGTTATTAATGGTTTTAAAGAATAAAGAAGAATAATTTCTTTAGATTAGAATTGACATAAAAAAAACTTCTTGATGTTTTTCAAGAAGTTTTTTTTTTTTACTTAAATAAAAGTTTTATTTTATTTTTTGGTAATTTTTTGTTTTTAAAATATGTGAGGCCGTTTGATAAATCGCTATGTTTTCTTTCTTTAATTTCTCATCTATTTTTACTTTTGGTTTCTCTTCGTAAAGAATAGAATAATTTGCACCAAGTACTTCGTTTTTTTGTTGAATTAAATCAAATTGTTTAATTTTTTTTACTGGTGAAATGATAGTTAAAATATCATTACTAATATAACCTAAATCTTGATAAGTAGCTATAAATGCTCTAGGTTTATAAGTGGATAACAACACATTTTGACCAAAAAATTTCGATTGATAATCAAAGTTTAATAAACCTAAAACGGTTGGCATTAAGTCAATTTGCGAAACCAATTTATCCATTTTTTGTGGTTGAATAAATCCAGGTGCATAAACAAAAGCAGGAATTCTGTATTTGTCCATTGGTAATTCTGTTTTTCCTGAACTTGAAGCGCAATGATCGGCAACAATTACGAAAACGGTATTTTTAAACCAAGGTTGTTTTTTAGCCATTTCGAAAAATTGTTTCAAAGCATAATCGGTATACATTACACCACCATCTCTAGATTTAGCCGTTCCTGGAATACTAATTTTTCCTTCTGGATAGGTAAATGGTCTGTGATTACTAACCGTCATCCAATGATTAAAGAATGGTTTTCCTGTTTTTGCTTCTTCATTCATAATTTGAATGGCTTTTTTAGCCATATCTTCATCGCAAACGCCCCAAATATTTGAAAACGAAATTTCGTTAGGTTTTAAACTCGATTTATCAATTATATCATACCCATTTCCTCCAAAGAAATCTTGCATGTTATCAAAATACGCATCGCCTCCATATAAGAATTTTGAAGTATATCCTTTTGAATTGAAAACACTTCCAATACTAAACTTATTTTTATTGTCTTTTCTTTTCACCACACTTTCACCAGGAGTTGGAGGTAAAGAAAGTGTTACGGCTTCTAAACCTCTAACAGTTCTGTTTCCTGTAGCATACAAATTCGTAAAGAATAAACTTTCTTCTGCAAGTTTGTCTAAAAAAGGTGTGATGTTATTTGAATTGCCGTAGTGTTTCATAAACTCGGCACTTAAACTTTCTACTGTAATTAAAACTACATTTTTTTTATGTTCTTCACCATTTGAAGTAATATGTGTGATGTTATGTTTGTAATTAATATGTGTTACAGATTCTAATTCAGCTAATTGAGATTCTGGAATTGTTTCGTAAAATTCAAAATAATCTAATTCACTATTGGTAAATGCTTTGTGAAACTTCTGTAAACCATTACTTTGTAGTTCATTAGCGTAAACATTACTACTATTTTGTTGAGAAGAAATTTTCGGAATAAAAAACAAAGCGCTAAAAAACAAAACAACCTGTAGCGCAACAATTTTTAATTTATTTGGAAAATCAGGTAAGTTTTCTAAATACGATTTTGATTTTTTAATAATAAAATAAGTTGAAGTAAATGCTATAATTCCAACACTTGCAAATAAGGGAACAACAGGATAAGATTCCATAATATTTCCAATTACTGCATTGGTGTAAACCAAATAATCTACAGCAATGAAATTATATCTAACTCCAAATTCATTCCAAAAGAAGAATTCACTAACGGCATTTTGAATGATTAACAAAATAAAAAAAAAGATTGTTAATGAGAATAGTGCCAAACGAATTTGTTTTCTATATTTTTCTGTGAATAGCAACGCTGCAAAAAACAAGGTTTTTAAACCCACAAAAGCTAAACCAATTTCTGGCAAAACTCCTCCATATTCACTTAAAATACTCTTTCCGGAAGCGATGTAAACTAAAAGAGCTACAAAAACACCAAGAATAATAAAGCCATAAGGTTTTTTAAATTTGGAATTGGATAAAAAGATGAGATACAACCACAAAATGGAACCAATAAGTATAAAAATAAAAAAATCTGAAAGGAGTCCAAATCCGAATATTTTAATAATCTCTAATCCCGTAAATTTACTTTGTGTAATTGGGTGAAATAATAAAACTAATCTCGTTAAAAAGCTGATAATTAAATAAAATATTGCTACATTTGTGTAGACAATATGGTGTTTTATAAAGGTTTTCATAAAAAATAAATTATATTGTCAAATGTACAGATTTAAGTTAGATTAACATTTTAGAAACATTATAAATTAAAAACTAAGTATTATGAATGACGCACATTTACACATGGTAGTAAACCATTTTCCAATTATTGGAACCATTTTTGGTTTAGGAATATTAATTACCGGAATAGTTATGAAAAATTCGGTGATTAAAAACGTGGCTTATGTTCTTTTTATTGTAGCTGCAATTTTTGGACTAGTTAGTATGTCAACTGGCGAAGGAGCGGAAGAAATAGCTGAAAATTTACCATCAGTAACCGATCAAATTATTCATGAACATGAAGAAATGGCAGAAAAATTAGCTTTAGTTTTATATATATTAGGTGGAATTTCTATTTTAGGATTATATACAAACTTGAAAAATCATGCAAAAGCTAATTTAATTTCTTATTTAGCTTTAGTTGTTGCATTAATTGGTGTGTTTTTAGGTAAACAAACTGGAACAACTGGAGGAGAAGTTCGTCATACAGAAATTAGAGAAAATACTAGTAATAGTAATGCTTCAGAAGCAAATTCTGCTGTTGAAAACACAGATGATAAAGATTAAACAAATTATAAAATTTCAAAATAATTTGTTTAATCAAAAATAATCACCATATATTTGCACATCAATAAAAACAAAAATGTTTACAAACTCTTTACATCATATCCATCATCTTTCCCACGCTCAAGCGAGGTAATTTTGGTATGTGTGTAAAACAAATATAAATTACAAACCCGTTTGAGTCAAATCAAGCGGGTTTTTTTATTCCTTCTCTTTTGGCTCAAACTCAATTTTAAAACAAAATGAGTAAATTAAAAATCGCCATTCAAAAATCAGGTAGATTAAATGAAGAAAGCATTCAATTGCTTAAAGACTGTGGAATTTCTATTTATAATGGAAACGATCAACTTCGTGTAACCGCTTCTAATTTTCCTTTAGAAGTTTATTTTCTAAGAAATTCTGATATTCCTCAATATCTAATTGACGGTGTGGTAGATATTGCCATCGTAGGTGATAATTTATTAGTCGAAAAAGGAAAAAACATTCAAATTGCAGAAAAATTAGGCTTTTCAAAATGCAAAGTTTCTGTGGCAGTTCCTAAAAACTTCACGTATAATTCCATTCAAGATTTAAACGGTTTGCGAGTTGCAACTTCTTATCCAAACACAGTGAACCAATTTTGCGCAAAAAATGGAATTGAAGTGGATATTCACCAAATTTCTGGTTCAGTTGAAATTGCACCAAACATCGGACTTTCAGATGCTATCGTAGATATTGTTTCAAGTGGAAGTACACTTTTCAAAAACGGATTAAAAGAAGTTGAAGTCATTTGTTGGAGTGAAGCAGTTTTAGCGGTTTCGCCTTTAATTTCTGAAGAAGCTAAATCCATTTTAAATAAATTGCAATTCCGAATTCAAGCGGTTTTACGTTCAAAAAAATCGAAATATATTTTAATGAATGTACCTAATGAAAATATTAAAGCCGTTTCAAACATTTTACCAGTATTAAAGAGCCCAACTGTTGTACCTTTAGGAGAAAGTGGTTGGAGTAGTGTGCAATCTGTTATTGATGAAGAACAATTTTGGGATGTAATAGACAAACTAAAAGAAGCTGGAGCAGAAGGGATTCTAATTTGTCCAATTGAAAAAATGGTATTATAAATTTTTTAAAAAAATCATTTCGCTCTTTGCGGTTAAACCAAACAAAATGAAAAAAATAAACAACCCAACAAAAAATACTTGGTCAGAAATTTTGAAACGACCAACACAATCCTTTGCTGATATTGAAGAAACGGTAAAAGGAATTTTTAAAGAAATCCAACAAAAAGGCGATGTTGCCGTACAAAAATATACGTCTTTATTTGATGGAAGCACTTCAGAAAACAGTTTAGTTTCTAAAGAAGAAATGGAAGTAGCAAATGCTTTAGTTTCTAAAGAATTAAAAATGGCAATTGATGTAGCTTATAACAATATTTTTAAATTCCACGAAGCGCAAAAAGTACAAAAAATAGAAGTTGAAACAATTGAAGGTGTTTTGTGTTGGCAAGAAAAAAGACCTATTCAAAAAGTAGGTTTGTATATTCCAGGTGGTTCCGCGCCTTTATTTTCAACGGTTTTAATGTTGGCGATTCCTGCTAAAATTGCAGGTTGTTCTGAAATTATTTTATGTTCACCGCCAAATAAACAAGGGAAAATTAATCCAGCTATTTTATATGCTGCCAATTTGTGTGGTGTAACCAAAATTTTCAAAGTTGGTGGAATTCAAGCCATCGGAGCCATGACTTTCGGAACAGGAACCATTCCTCAAGTGTATAAAATATTCGGACCAGGAAATCAATTTGTAACCGTTGCCAAACAAGTAGCCACGCAATTTGGTGTTGGAATTGATATGCCAGCCGGACCAAGTGAATTGTTGGTTTATGCAGATGAAACGTGTATTCCAAGTTTCGTAGCATCCGATTTATTAAGCCAAGCGGAACATGGATCGGATAGTCAAGTCGTTTTAGTTACAACAAGTAATGAAGTTTTAGAAGCTGTTGAAAAAGAAGTGTTTTCACAATTAGAAAAATTACCTCGTAAGGAAATCGCTGCTCAAGCTATTGAGAAATCGAAATTAATTTTTATAGAAAACGAACAGTTAGCTTTAGAGTTAATCAACGAATATGCTCCAGAACATTTTATTATTTGTTCTAAAAACGAAGAATTCTTCATTAACGGAATTCAAAACGCAGGTTCGGTTTTTATTGGTAACTTCACTCCAGAAAGTGCGGGCGATTATGCTTCAGGAACCAATCACACCTTACCAACAAATGGTTTTGCTAAAACCTATAGCGGTGTGAATTTAGATAGTTTTATGAAATCAATGACCTTTCAGAAAATTACAGAAAAAGGCATTCAGAATATTGGGAAAAGTATTGAAATAATGGCGGAAGCCGAAGGTTTACAAGCGCACAAAAACGCAGTAACACTAAGATTGAATAAAGTAAATTAATATATTATTCTGACAATGGAAAAGTATGTAAAAGAAACGAAAATGGATTTAGATAAATTAATTAGAAATAACATAAAAACCATGCAATCCTATTCTTCTGCTCGTGATGAGTTTCAAGATTATGAAGAAAAAATGATTTATTTAGATGCGAATGAAAATCCAAATGAAAATGGTATCAATCGCTATCCAGATACACAGCAAAAATCGGTTAAAAAATTGCTTTCTGAAATTAAAAAAGTATCAAAAAATCAAATATTGTTAGGAAATGGAAGTGATGAAGTGCTAGATTTATTATTTCGTGCATTTTGTGAACCTAATAAAGATAATGTAATCACGTTGCCACCAACTTACGGAATGTATGGCGTGTTAGCGAATTTGAATGCTATAGAGAATAAAGAAGTTTTACTTAATGATGAGTTTGAACCGAATATAGAACAAATTTTATCTGAAGTTAACGAAAATACTAAAATTATTTTTCTGTGCTCGCCAAACAATCCAACTGGAAATTCATTTTCAGATGAAAGTATCGTAACTTTACTTAAGAACTTCAATGGTTTGGTAGTCTTAGATGAAGCATATATTGATTTTTCTTCGAAAGAAAGTTGGCTAACTGAAATTAACGATTATCCGAATTTGGTCATTTCTCAAACCTTGTCAAAAGCATATGGAATGGCTGGAATTCGATTAGGTATTTTATATGCATCAACTGAAATTATAGCGGTTTTAAATAAAATTAAACCTCCATATAATGTAAATATTTTAACCCAAAATAAAGCATTAGAGAAGTTAGAAAATACAAAAAAAATAATTAAGCAAGTATCTGATATTCAAATAGAAAAAGAATTTTTATTTAAACAGTTACTTCAGGTTAAATTTATTGAAAAAGTATATCCGTCTGATGCAAATTTTATTTTGATAAAAGTAGATAATGCGAACAAAAGATATCAGCAATTATTAGAAAATGGTATTGTGATTAGAAACAGAACTACACAACCTTTATGCGAAAATTGTTTGCGAATTACTATCGGAACATCAGCTGAAAATTTAAAATTAATCAACACCTTAAAAGTAGTATAATGGCAAAGAAAGTATTATTTATCGACCGAGATGGCACAATGATTAAAGAAGTATCCGATTACCAAATTGATGCTTTTGATAAAATGTATTTCTATCCCAAATGCTTATCATTCTTAGGTAAAATAGCTAAAGAATTAGATTATGAATTGGTTTTAGTTACAAATCAAGACGGATTAGGAACGGATATTTTTCCAGAAAGTACGTTTTGGCCAGTACACAATTTCATTATGAAAACGTTTGAAGGTGAAGGCGTATTTTTCTCAGAAGAATGCATCGACAAAAGTTTTCCAAAAGAAAATTCTCCAAACAGAAAACCTGGAACCGGAATGCTAACTAAATATTTTTCAGAAGCATACGATTTGAATAACTCTTTCGTAATTGGCGACAGATTAACCGATGTAGAATTAGCTAAAAACTTAGGTGCAAAAGCCATTTTCATCAATGATAACACCAATTTAGGAACCGCTGAAATTTCTCTGAATGAAGCACAAATTGCAGAAACAATTGCCTTTGAAACTAACGATTGGCAAAAAATATACGAATTCTTAAAATTAGAAAATCGTTCAGCTTCCATTATCAGAAAAACAAATGAAACTGATATTTCTATTGCTGTCAATTTAGATGGAACTGGAAAAAGTAATATAAACACAGGTTTACATTTCTTCGATCACATGTTAGATCAAATCGCACGTCACGGACAAATGGATTTAGATATTCAAGTGAAAGGCGATTTACAAGTCGATGAACACCACACTATTGAAGATACTGCTATTGCTTTAGGTGAGGTTTTTGCCAAAGCTTTAGGGAATAAATTAGGAATAGAACGTTATGGTTTTTGTTTGCCAATGGACGATTGTTTAGCACAGGTTGCTTTAGATTTTGGTGGAAGAAACTGGTTGGTTTGGGAAGCCGATTTCAAACGTGAAATGATTGGTCAAATGCCAACGGAAATGTTTTATCACTTTTTCAAATCGTTCACTGATGGTGCCAAAGCGAATTTATACATCAAAGCAGATGGAACCAATGAACATCATAAAATTGAAGCCATTTTTAAAGCTTTCGCAAAATCGATAAAAGTGGCAGTAAAACGAGATGTTCAAAAGATGATTTTACCAAGCACAAAAGGAATGCTATAAATTTTGTTTTAAGTTTCAAGTTGTTTTTTGCATAAAATTAACTTGAATCCTGAAACCTGAAACCAAAAAAAAATGAAAATAGTTATAATAGATTATGGCGCTGGAAATATACAAAGTATCCAATTTGCTGTAAAAAGATTAGGTTTTGAAGCTGTTTTGTCTAAAAATCCAATCGAAATTCAACAAGCGGATAAAGTCATTTTTCCTGGAGTTGGCGAGGCGAGTAGTGCGATGAAAATGCTTGTAGAAAGTGGTTTAGATCAACTTATTCCAACATTAACACAACCTGTTTTAGGAATTTGTTTGGGCATGCAATTGATGTGTAATTCTTCTGAAGAAGGAAATACCAAAGGCTTAGGGATTTTTGAAACGAATGTTGTCAAATTTTCAAATGCTGTCAAAGTACCACAAATGGGTTGGAATACGATTTACAATTTGAAATCGGAATTATTCAAAAATATTAATGAAAACGAATTCATGTATTTAGTTCATAGTTTTTATGTTCCGAATTCAGGTTTAGCGATTGCGAATACAAATTATGAGCTAGAATATGCTTCAGCTTTACAAAATAACAATTTTTATGGCGTACAATTTCATCCGGAAAAAAGCGGAAAATGGGGCGAAAAAATAGTAGAAAACTTTTTGAATTTATAAAATGAAGAACAATAAAATAAGAATTATACCAGCAATTGATATCATTGATGGAAAATGTGTGCGATTATCAAAAGGAAATTTTAAAACAAAAATTATCTATAACGATAATCCACTTGATGTTGCGAAATCTTTCGAAGATCATGGAATTGAATATTTACACTTAATTGATTTAGATGGTGCAAAAACCGGCAAAATAGTGAATCACAAAGTATTAGAAGCTATTGCAACTAAAACCAATCTAAAAATTGATTTTGGTGGTGGAATTAAAACAAGTGGTGATGTAAAAATCGCTTTTAATTCAGGTGCCAATCAAATTACAGGAGGAAGTATTGCTGTTAATGATGCTGAAAAATTTATAAAATGGATTGAAAGATTTGGTGCAGATAAAATGATTTTAGGTGCCGATTTTAATCCATATGAAACAGGTGCGAAAATTGCCATTTCAGGATGGAAAAAAGAATCTCAAGAAGATTTGTTGCCTTTCATTTACAACTATTTGCAAAACAAAATTAGTTATGTAGTTTGTACAGATATCAGTAAAGATGGAATGTTAACAGGTCCAAGTTTTGAAGTTTATAAACAAATTTTGGAACACTGTAATACAGAAGAAAACACAAATCATATCAAATTAATCGCTTCTGGTGGAATTTCAGAATTTGACGAAATCCCTAAATTAGCCGAATTAGGTTGCAAAGGTGTGATTATCGGAAAAGCGATTTATGAAGATAGAATTTCGTTAAAACAGCTTGAAAACTATATAATTTCTAAATAATATGCTGACTAAAAGAATCATTCCATGTTTAGATATTAAAAACGGAAGAACGGTAAAAGGAGTAAATTTTGTCGATTTAATTGATGCTGGAAATCCTGTAGAATTAGCTGAAAAATATTCGGAAACTGGCGCTGATGAATTGGTTTTTCTAGATATTTCAGCAACGGAAGAACGAAGAAGTACGTTACTAAATTTAGTTCGAGAAGTTGCGGAAGCCATAAATATTCCATTTACGGTTGGAGGCGGAATTAATTCTGTTGAAGATGTTGAAAATTTACTTAAAAACGGAGCAGATAAAGTTTCTATAAATTCATCAGCAGTTAAAAACCCGGATTTAATTAACCAATTGGCACAAAAATTTGGGAGTCAATGTGTAGTGGTTGCAATCGATGCCAAACGTATTGACGGAATTTGGAAAGTGCATTTGGTTGGTGGAAAACAAGCTACAGATATTAATTTATTCGATTGGGCAGTGGAAGTTGCGAATCGTGGAGCTGGTGAAATTTTATTCACTTCAATGGAAAATGACGGAACCAAAGACGGATTTGCCAATGAAGCTTTACATACGATTTCACAATTAGTAAATATTCCAATTATCGCATCTGGTGGCGCTGGAAATATGCAGGATTTTGCAGATGCTTTCGAAAAAGGAAATGCTGATGCCGCTTTAGCAGCCAGTGTGTTTCACTTCGGAGAAATAGAAATCCCAGAATTAAAGCAATTTTTGAAAGAACAAAACATACAAGTAAGAATATAACAAATAATACAGATTATTAAAATTTTAGAAATTTCTCCAATCTGCGTTTAAAAAATCAGCATAAAACAAATAAAAAACTTAGCGACTTAGCGCCTTCGTGGCAAATTATTATGAAAATAGACTTTACAAAAAACAGCGGATTAATTCCAGCGATCATACAAGACAATGAAACTAAATCGGTTTTAATGTTGGGTTATATGAATCAGGAAGCTTTAGATACGACATTAGAAACTCAGAAAGTGACCTTTTTCAGTCGTTCTAAAAACAGATTATGGACAAAAGGCGAGGAAAGTGGTAACTTTTTAAACCTAGTATCTATTAAAAACGATTGCGATAATGATACGCTTTTAATTCAAGTCAATCCTGTTGGACCAACATGTCACACGGGTTCTGATACGTGTTGGCAAGAAGAAAATAATTCGAGTTATAGCTTTCTTTCAAAACTAGAAAACACGATTCAAGAACGAAAAGAAAATGCGACTTCAGAAAAAAGTTATGTCGCTTCTTTATTCGAAAAAGGAATGAATAAAATCGCTCAGAAAGTTGGTGAAGAAGCCGTAGAAGTTGTCATTGAAGCGAAAGATAATAACGACGATTTATTCTTATCAGAAAGCGCTGATTTACTGTTTCATTATCTTATTTTGCTACAAGCTAAAGGTTTTAAATTAAATGATGTGGTGGAAGTTTTGAAAAGTAGAGAGAAATAAAAAGTTGGCAGTTTTCAGTTTTTAGTGTTTCGTTTTTTTTATATTTACATAACTATTCAACACAAAACCTTTTAAACTCTTAACCTTCAAACTTATAAACTAAAATGAGATTTCATACCAGAAAATGGGTAAAACCCGAAGATTTAAACGCAAACGGAACCTTATTTGGAGGGCAATTATTAGCTTGGATAGATGAAGAAGCCGCTTTGTATTCCATCGTACAGTTGGAAAATCCGAAAGTAGTTACGAAATACATGAGTGAAATCAATTTTATGAGCGCAGCTAAACAAGGCGATATTATTGAAATCGGTATCGATGTAGTGAAATTCGGAAAATCTTCATTAGTATTAAAATGTGCGGTTCGAAACATGATGACGCGAGATATAATCATTACGATTGATAATATCACGATGGTGAATTTAGACGAAGACGGAAAGTCAAAACCTCATGGAAAAACGCAAATTGAATTTATTGAAGATCGATTAGGAGGTTCTAAATAATTTTTTTAGTAACGTCAGTTCGAGTGTTTTTGTGAAGTGAAACGAAACAAAAATGTATCGAGAACCTTTTTTTCTATATTTATATCTCAATAAAATGCAAATAAAACTTCATCATTACGACTTAAAATTAAAACACAATTTTAAAATATCTCGTTTATCGTTTGATATAAAACCCACGTTAATTGTAGAATTAATTAGCGATGGGATTTCTGGTTTTGGTGAAGCTACTGAAAACGCATATTACGAATTAGATACCTACAAAATTGCTGCTGATATTACTGAAATTATTCCGATAATTGAAAAATCAGGAAACTTTTCTCCAGAGGAATTTTGGAATACTTTAAACCCATATTTATCTCATAATCGATTCGCGTTATGTGCTTTAGATATTGCTTTCCACGATTTATTTGCTCGAAAAAAAGGTAAAAAATTATATGAATTATGGAATTTGTCCATCGAAAAAAATCCATTAACAAATTATACGATTGGAATTTCAACCATTGATAAGATGGTTTCAAAAATGAAGGAAATGCCTTGGCCGATTTATAAAATCAAACTAGGAACTCCAAACGATATTGAAATCGTAAAAGCGTTACGAAAAGAAACCAACGCCATTTTCCGTGTTGATGCGAATTGTGGTTGGACAGTCGAAGAAACCATAAAAAACGCTATTATTTTAAAAGATTTAGGTGTAGAATTTATCGAACAACCTTTAAAAGCGGATGATTATTTAGGGCATGCCGAAGTGTTTAAACATTCTGTTTTACCCATAATTGCAGATGAAAGTTGCATCGAAGAAGAAGATGTTTTAAAATGCCATAACTATTTTCACGGTGTCAACATCAAATTGATGAAATGTGGTGGAATTACACCAGCTTTACGAATGATTCATCAAGCTAAATCGCTTGGATTGAAAACGATGGTCGGCTGTATGACCGAATCAACTATCGGAATTTCTGCGATTGCACATTTGTTACCGTTTTTGGATTATGTAGATATGGACGGCGCTTTATTGTTAGAAAAAGATATTGCAACCGGAGTTTCAATTGATTTTGGAAAAACGGTTTATAGTGCCGAAAACGGAACAGGAGCGAGGTTAATTAGCCAATAAATCAATGAGACAATTAGCCAATTAGGTTGATGTATCAATTAAATAATCTCTGTAAATCAGTGAAATCTGTGTTTAAAATACTATTTTTATAATTCAAATATACTTAAGAACATGCTAACAAAATCTACTTTTGAATTTTTAGACTTACTAACCAAAAACAACAACCGAGATTGGTTTACCGAAAATAAAAAACGCTTTGAAACCGAAAATAACTTAGCAAAAGCTTTTTTTACAGAAGTATTTTCAGAATTAGAAAAAATCGATAGTTTAGAAAAAATGCAAGTGTTCAGAATTTATAGAGATGTGCGTTTTTCTAAAGATAAATTACCTTATAAAAATCATTTTTCTGTTGGTTTTTCAAGAACTAAGCCTATGCTTCGTGGTGGCATGTATTTGCATATTGAAAACGACGCCAGCTTTGTTGGTGGCGGATTTTGGGAACCTAACAACGAAGATTTATTACGAATCCGTAAAGAATTAGAATTAGATGCTTCCGATTTAAGAGAAATTATCGGAAATGAAACTTTCAAAAAATTCTTCGGAACGTTACAAGGTGAAGAATTAAAAACGGCTCCAAAAAACTTTGATAAAACACATCCAAATATTGATTTGATTAGAAAAAAACAATATTTATTGACGAGAAAATTTACAAACAAAGAAGTCTTATCACCAAATTTTAAAGAAGAAGTAATCGCCACTTTTGCTGCGATGCGACCATTTTTCAATTATATGAGTGATGTGTTGACTACCGATTTAAATGGGGAAAGTTTGTATTAGTTTTTTTCAAAACGAGTTATAGAATTCTTAATTTTTAAAATATAAGCGCCAGCTTGTAACTGAGTAACATTTATGTGATTAGTCTCAAATTTACCTTTTAATACTTCTTTTCCAGTTGTGTCAAAAATTTGAAATTCTTCTAAAATTTCATCTGTTAATATATTTAATAATTCTGTAGTAGGATTTGGATAAATGGTATACGTTTTTTTTTGATTTGTTGGTATTCCTAATGTTGAAATTGGAATACTAGAAACTTGCCCACCAACAGTTGAAATAAAATAAATTGTATCATTATAAATAGTTATTCCATTTGGCCAAGAACTTGAAGTTAGTGAAACAAAGTTTACGAATTGATTACTATTTAAATCGTAATATGAAATTTTATCTGCTTGACTTTCACATAAATAACAAATATTATTTTCGATTACAATTCCAGAGACATAATTTAAATTTTGTAAAATTATATTCAAACTATTATTTATAAGATTTATTTTATATAGTTTATTTGTAGTATTTGATGTAAAATATAAGTCATCTCCTTGAAGATTAAAATAATTAGGCTTATAACCAGTTAAATAGTCAGTTTTAATACCATTTGATAAGTTTATTTTAACAATTTTTGAATCTACATACTGACCAACATATAAAAAGTTGTTTTTAATGACCATTGGGCCATAAATGTCTGTGACTTCAATTGGAGTAGTGTCAGTAGCTAATAAATTTATTTTATAAATATGACTTGTTTGCTCTGTGGCAATAAATAAATCATTATTATGTAATAATAATTGCGTTGGATTACTTGTTAAAACTCTAAAAACTTCTGGAGATTGTGAGCTATTTCCAGTTACAGGGTATTTATAAATTGTTTTATTCGAAAAAGAACTAAAATAAATATTGTTTTCAAAAACTACTAAATTAGTAATTCCATTATTTAATCCACTAAGTAAATTAGTTACTTGTGAATTTCCAATTGTAAAACAAAATAATAATAATGTTAAAAATTTAATTTTCATAAATACTTGATTTAAAGTTAATTTAAAAATTTTGAAAAAATTAGTATAACCATTTACTAGAAATTTTTTTCGAAAAATTATTTTGTTTTTAATACTTGAAATTCAATCCCAAAACATATAGTAGTTATTTTTTCTTAATTCAAAAATAGAAGTGAATACAACTACAAATAAATACAAAAAAATATGTGTTGCTAATTTAAAACAAACGTATTTAATTGTAAATCAATGATTAAGATTTATATAAAAGCCATTAATATTGGAATAATTAATATTATCATTAAAAAAAATCCTTTGCAGGAAAATTCATACTACGATATTTGATCAAAATTGAGAACTATTGTTTTCTTTACGTATTATAGTTCTTTCTCTTCGGCATTATAAAATTAATGAATTCGCATATTTTAATATTAGCCAAGTGTCAGTAAACTAATAAAGATAGTGCAGTTCAACAATTAAATATTCATAAGCTGTTTTCATCTTCTGCAAATAATTTAAATTTATATATAAAAGTAAATTAACAAGATTTGGAGGGATTCTATTCGTAATGAATATATCTTGTTTTTCAGATGAATGAGACTATTAAGCAATTAATAAAAAATGAATTTACAAAAAAATTTATAATTCCTGTATGAATTTTTAAAAAAAAATAAATAGTTTTATTTATAAAGTTTAAGACGAAATAAATAGATAAACTAAATAGTTGAAGTACAGTAAATTACAAAGGCTGTACATATTCCAAATCGTCCAAATTCGCTTTCGACATGAAAACGCCATAGTTCACAGAAACTTTGTTTTTCTCAATTTTTTCAATTGTTCCAATAGCTTTTCCGTCTTTCATTCGAACTCTATCACCAACTTTTAAAACTACAACTGGTTTTTCTGGAACCAATTTGGCCTTAATTTTCTTTTCTTTTTTCTCGATACGAATTTCTTCTACCTTAACTTTGACTTCTTCAATGACTTGTTTTTCAACAACTTCTTTGATTTTTTTCTCTTTAGCAGATATTTTTTTACGTTTCGAATTTTCAATTTCTACGACTTTTAAGAAATCGCCAATTAAAGTCTTTTTATCTTTATTATTGAAGTATTTCTCAGCAATATCATCAATTTTTTGACCCATGTAAATCAAACGCTGATTCGCATCGTACAATTCCTGATAACGTTCTAATTTATCTTGAATTTTACTATTGATAGATTCCATTTTCTTGCTTTCTTCACGCGCTTTGGTTTCTTCTTCTTTCAAGGAAACCGAAGTTTTTTCCATTTTAGATCGCTCTTTTTGTAAAGTCGCAATAGTTTTATCAAAACGTACTTTTGTACCTTCAATTTTCTTTTTCGCACGATTAATCAATCCGTACGGAATACCATTTTTTTGTGCGACTTCAAACGTAAACGAACTTCCTGGTTGACCTAAATGTAATTTATACATCGGTTCCAAAGATTTTTCATCGAATAGCATGTTGGCATTACTAGCAAAAGGCAATTCGTTAGCTAAGATTTTTAAATTCGTATAATGTGTCGTAATAATTCCGTATGCTTCTCGGTCGTAAAATTCTTCTAAGAAAATTTCCGCTAAAGCACCACCTAATTCTGGATCGGAACCTGTACCAAATTCGTCAATTAAAAATAAGGTTTTATCGTTACATTTCTTTAAGAAATAATTCATATTCTTCAAACGATAACTGTACGTACTCAAGTGATTTTCAATAGATTGATTGTCGCCAATATCTGTTAAAATTCTATCAAATAAAAACGTTTCGCTTCGTTCATGAACCGGAATTAACATTCCGCATTGCAACATTAATTGCAACAAACCAATGGTTTTTAAGGAAATGGTTTTTCCACCAGCATTCGGACCAGAAATCACAATGATTCGGTTATTGCTTTCTAATTCAATGGTTTGCGGGAAAGTGGGTTTGTTTTCGGCTTTGTTATTTAAAAGCAAAATAGGATGGAAGGCTTCTCTAAAAAACAAACGCTTTTCGTCATTAATTTTTGGAAGAATTCCGTTGATTCTATTCGCATATTTTGCTTTTGCGGCAATCACATCAATATCGGAAAGGAAATCTTGATATTGTGCAATTAAGTTCGCATAAGGTCTGATTGTAGCAGAAAGCACGCGTAAAATTCGCATAATTTCTTCACGTTCTTCAAACTCTAAATTGTTTAATTCTCGAGAATAAGTTAAAGTTGTTTCTGGTTCGATATAAGCAATACTTCCCGTTTTAGAATTTCCTAAAATAGAACCTTTTACTTTTTTTCGATACATCGCTTGAACCGCTAAAACCCTACGATTATCTACAACAGTTTCCTTAATATCATCCAAATAACCTAAAGAATTAAAGTGCGATAAAGCCATTCCAAAACTCTGGTTGATTTTACCTCGAACTACATTAATACTTCTTCTAATATTGACTAAATCAGGAGATGCATCGTCTTTAATTTCACCGTATTTATTAACGATTTCTTCAATAGATTTCGTAATAAAAGGTGTGAACTCAATTTCTGCTGATTTCTGAAATAATTCGGGATAATATTCCTTGAATTTCTTTAAAAATTTCAAGTATTCGTTGGTAGATTTACTTAAATCTAATATCTTTTTTATTGCGGCTAATTCTAGAAAACTATCTTCAATCGCTAGTAATTTCAAGTCACTAGTTACCGTTTCGAAACCATGATTAGGTAAAGCATTATTGTTGGTAAACGAAGAAACATATTCATTCGTATAAGCCAATTCTGAAAACAAGATTTCTTTACTTTTAAAGGGCTGAATTTGAAGTGCTTTTTCCATTCCAATTTCTGTATTGCATCGGTCAGAAATGGTTTGTAAAATGGTATGAAATTCTAAATCTTTTAGTGTTTTATCGGTAATTGAAATCATTGTGTAATTCTAGTATATTCGCAAAGTTACAAAAGATAAAGTTTTTATATTTGTAAAAACTATAAATATGCTTTATAAAGATATTGATTTTTCTTGGAAACCATTTTTTGAAATAGAAACTCAAAAAGATTATTTTTTAAAATTGATGCAAGATGTTGAAAACGAATACAATAATTCAACTTGTTTCCCACCAAAAGAACTAATTTTTCATGCATTTGAAAAATGTAAATTAGACGATTTGAAAGTAGTAATTATTGGTCAAGATCCTTATCATGGTGAAGGTGAGGCGAATGGTTTGTGTTTTTCGGTAAATGATGGTGTGAAAATCCCGCCTTCGTTAAAGAATATTTTTGCTGAAATTAATTCCGATTTTGATTCGATATTTTTACCAACGAATGGAAATTTAGAACGTTGGGCGGAACAAGGAATTTTACTTTTAAATGCAGGTTTAACTGTTAGAAAAGATGAAGCGAACAGTCATAAACACTTAAAGTGGAACTTATTTACAGATAGTGTAATTAGTTATATTTCAGAAAATTACGAAAATGTTGTTTTTATGCTTTGGGGAAGTTTTGCGCATAAAAAAGGTTTGAAAATTAATAGAGAAAAGCATTTGGTTTTAGAATCAGGACATCCATCTCCATTAAGTGCGAATAGAGGTTTTTGGTTTGGAAACAAACATTTTAGCCAAGCGAATGACTATTTAAAAGCTATTGGAAAAACCCAGATTGACTGGTAAGTTCGGGTTCTTGTAAATCTAAAATACTCAATACTTCTTCACCTAAAAACGGTCCACCTGGATAACGTGCCGTGTAATCTAAATTTAGCCAAATTTTACCTCTTTCGTCGCGATGAAAATAAATGGTTTTGTGTTTAGATTGTTTTGGAAATAACTCACTACTAATTAAATAGGTAGCAATTTCCAGATCTTTTGCGGTTCCAATTAATAATTCTGGATACATATGTTTTCCGGTATGAATTAATCGCATACTTCCTCCAATAGATTTAATCGCTGAACACATTAAAATAGCATGATCGTCGCAATCTCCAGAAAAATAAAGTAAACTTTCACTTCCGCTAGCAAAATATTCTTGACCTTTTGGATCGTTTACATAATTCCAACGCGCATTTATCTCTTTAAAAACGGCAAAATATTGAATTAATTTTCGATTCGCCACATAATTAGGAGTTTTTGTAAAATGCTTGTTGATAGCAAATAGCGCAAAATTTCTGACTTTCGAATTTAAAAAATCGACACTTTCATAAACTCTAGTTTTGTTTGGAAAAGGTTTCAATGTTTTTTGCTCTAAAACTGCTTCTTCTTTTTGCATTTGGTCGCTTAAGAAAATAATTTTATAGGCATTTATGACTTGAAAAAGCGTGTAGTTTCCTTGTGTAGAAGCAATTAAGAAGATTATAACATAAAGTGAAATGGAATATGCTAATTTCTTTCTGAATACTTTTAAGATAAAAACAAACAGTGATAATAAAACTAAAAAAATTAAGATTTTATCAATTGGAATTTCTGCATCAAAATAAAAAATATTTTTTCTAAAATAGATGAAGATAGGAATACAAATTAAAAAAGCTAAAGTTATAATACTGACATTTTCTCTGAGCTTATTTGCTGTAAGCCAAACGGAAATTTTATCGAAAAGAGATTTCAGAGAAAATGTCATTTTTTTATAACGAGAATTCGAATTTTTTATTGAATTCAAAAGTAGTTAAAATTTGTGCCAGAACTTAACTTGATTGCTTGTTTTATGCTTTTTTTACGATTTGAGTAAAATCAGCTTTTTTGGAAATGATATTTAACTCGGAAAGTTTATTTTGAACTTTATCGAATGTTTTCTCCTCTAAATTTTTCTGACTCCATTGTGTTTGCGTCAACCATTGCTGAATATCCTCTAATTTTTGGTTGTATCTTGTCGCTAAAGTTCTGTCGATACTCGGAATTTGCTTGAATTCTTCAGTAGTTGCATTAATGATATCTAAAATTAACCCAACAACCGATTTATTTTCAGCTAAAAACTCATTTCTAACTGCAATAACAAAGCAGGGCCAAGGCGTTGGACATTCGCCAACACGTTTGAAAGTTCCATCATCAACTAAAGGTTTTGTAGTATATTTTTCCCACATGAAATAATCTGATTTTCCTTCTGATAAACTAGAAATAGCACCATCTAAGTTGTTTACAATTTCGAATTTAATATCTGATGTATTCCAATTATTTTTCTCTGCATTCACAATACTCATCAAATGTGAACCAGAACCAAAACGACTAATAGCAGAAACTTTATTTTCTAAATCGGAAATAGTAGTGTAATTCGCTTTTCCATCTACGTGAATTCCCCAAATTAAAGGCGATTTCACATAAACTTGCACTATTGAACTGTGTGGGTTTTCAGTTAAATCTTTGATAATTCCTTCAGTTAAAATAACGGCAATATCTGTTTCGTTATCACGAAGCATTTGACACATTTTTCCGGTTCCTTCTGGAACATCTGTCCATTGTAAATCGATTCCAGCTTCATTAAATTCTCCATTTTCAATACACATTTGCCATGGTAAGTTGAAATGTTCTGGTACACCTGCTATTTTTACTAGTTTCATTTTTAGTTTAAGAGTTTAGAAGTTTAAAAGGTTAAATGGTTTTGTGAATAGATTATTTTGAAAGCTTTTGAATACAATTTTCTCTAATTGCCCAAATTTCTTCAAAAGTTTTATTTTGATTGGTTTCAATAATCCAATTTTTTAAATATTCTTTGTGATAATTAACTTTATATTCTGCAACTTGTATTGGTTCTATTTCGATTTCTTCTAAAATATCATTTTCAATTTTATTATAAAAAGACTCTGATGTTGTTACGTCTAAAGGAATTCCATTAATCTTTAAATAACAATGCGCTTCAGGAATGAAATTAACTTGATTTTCTGATAGTAAAGGAAAAATTTTTGAAGTATTTTCTTCATTCATTTTAAATATTCCAATATATAATTTCACATTTGGAATGTTATTATTATTCGCAAAATCTTTTAATAAAGCATGTTTAGAGCTACAAGTTCCTTTGTTTTCAGAAACAACTAATGAAAAATCATGACGATTTGCGTTTCTGCCGTATGGGATTTGTTTTACTTTTTCTATTAAATTCTCAAATTCTCTTTCGTTTTTTATTTCGAAAATTACTCCTTCTTGATTCTCAAAGTTAAAATCTTCTTTAAATATCATTCCAATCTTTTCAAGAACTTTAATTGAACCGATATTTTCTTTCATTGCTCTTCCAACAATTCTTTGGATTCCTAATTTGTTAAAACCAAAGTCAATACATTTTCGTGCAGTTTCAGTAGCAAAACCAATATTCCAATACTTTTTATAAAAACGAAATCCAATATCGAATTCATCTTTATCTTGATCATATTTGAGCCCACACCAACCAATAAATTTTAAACTTTTTTTGTCAATTACAGCAAGTCGACCGACACCATATTTTTCAAATTGGTCATATTCATCAAGAAATTTTTTAGCAGATTCTATATTTTTAAATGGTTGATCACCAGTATATTTCAAAACATCTGGGTCAAGGTTAAGTAAATAAAAATCTTCTGCGTCAGTACTTGTAAGGTTTCGCAAAATGGTTCTTTCAGTTTCTATGTAAAACGTTTCAATCATAAGATTAATTAATTGACTCTTTACTAATTTCTATAAAAAGGGGTTTTCCATTTGCCACCATTTCCAATTGATGCCATCTTCTGCAGTATATTCTTCCATAAATTGCATGCCATATTTTTCTAAAACATGATTGGAAGCGCCATTTTCAGCATGTGTGTAAGCATGCATCGATTCAATTTTCATTTCATTGAAACCATGATCAAACCAAGCTTTAGTAGCCTCGGAAGCGTAACCTTTATTCCAAAATTTTTCGTTTAAACGATAACCATAATCATAAAAATTAGTATTCCCATTTTCGATATGATCGTTTACAAATTTGATGCCTGTCCAGCCAATTAATTCGCCAGTTTCTTTTAAAATCGTAGAAAATCTTCCGATTCCTCTTTCTTCATATTGTTTTTGAACCATTTCAATATAGGCATACACTTCATCAATACTTTCCACAGGTTTTAACCATAAGTATTTATGAACGTTAGGATTTTTGTCCATATCAAACAATTCTTCTGCATCTGATTTTTCAAACGGGCGAAGGATTAGGCGTGGGGTTTCTATAATTAAATTCATAACTTTTATTTTAAACACAGATTTGAGAAATTTTAAAAATTAGAATAATTTCTTTAATATGTGTTGTTTTATTTTGCTTTTAAATTTGATATAACTATTCTATAGCCATCTGGATCTAAAATCATTTTCCCATTAGTATTCCAAAATGGATTTTTAGATGCAATAAAACTGATATTGTTTTTAGAAATGTTTTCAATCAATACACCATATTCTAGATTGGTTTCAGGATAAAATACTAATATATCATCTTCATTAAAATTGAATGCAACGATTTCATCTGTTTGTGTGAATTCTAAATGCCAATCTAAGTTTTGTTTTCCAACAAAAATTCCATCATAGTTATTATGATTTTCAAAACTTCCTAGAACTTCAAAACCTAAAATAGTGGTATAAAACTTTTTAAGTTTATCTAAATTATTGGTATGTCTGGCAAAGCGAAATTTCATATTTTGGTACGCTGATTAAACGGATTCGCTAAAGCGAAACGCTGATTTTACTGATTTTAATTAATTTTTTTACCTGCATTTATTAATAATTCGGAAAACTAATTTTATTGTTGCCTTTATCAGTTTTAATCTGCGTTTTACGAAGTAAATCTGTTAAATCAGCGTACCAATTTTATCCTATTAATTTATCCAAAGTATAAGCAATCAATTCATTAACTGTTTTTTCAGGATTCGAACTAAATTCACCAACTGCTCTATTGGCAATAATAGCGTTCAATGACAAACAATTATGACCTAATAATTTTCCTAAACCATAGATAGCCGAAGTTTCCATTTCTAAATTTGTCATACGCGTTCCGTTGTAATTAAAAGCATCCATTTTGCTATTTAATTGTGGATCTTGTATGTTTAAACGAACAACACGACCTTGTGGACCATAAAATCCTCCAGCAGTTCCAGTGAAACCTTTTTGAAATTTATCCGAAAAAATTTTGTTTTCTAAAGCTTCCGCACAAGGAACAACAGTTGGACGTCCTTTTCTTAAATCCCAATTGGTTTGAGTGATAAAAGCATCTTCTAATTCTGCAATCGAATGTTCTTCAATTAAATAGGAGCGAAGCATGTTGTCTAAACCAATCGCATATTTACTCATCACCCAACTGTCAACAGGAATATCCGCTTGTAAAGAACCAGAAGTTCCAATACGAACAATGTTTAAAGCAGTGTGATTTTCTTTGATTTCTCTTGTGTTTAAATCGACATTTACTAAAGCGTCTAATTCATTAAAAACGATGTCAATATTGTCTGGACCAATTCCAGTAGATTGAACCGTTAAACGTTTTCCTTTATATATTCCAGTTTCCGTTTTGAACTCTCTTTTTTGTGTCGAAAATTCAATACTATCGAAATGTTGCGTGATTTTTGATACACGTTCCTGATCACCCACAAAAATAATATCGTGCGCAATGTTTTCAGGTTTTAGATTTAAGTGATACACACTTCCATCTGGATTTAATATTAATTCTGATGATTTTATCATGTTATTTTTGTTTAAAGTTTCAGGTTTTAGGTTTCAAGTTAGTTTGTTTTAAACTTGAAACATTAAATTTGAAACAAATTAACCTCCAACTCGTTTGGTTTTGAAACCTTTGTCTTGAAGCATTTTCATTATTTTATCTCTATAATCGCCTTGAAGAATAATGGCTCCGTCTTTAAAACTACCGCCAACACTCAATTTAGTTTTGATTTCTTTGGCAAGAATTTTAAAATCTTCGTCGGTTCCTTCATAACCTTCAATGATTGTAGTCGCTTTTCCTTTACGTTTTTCGTACTTACAAATCATAGGTTCTTTTTGAACGTATAATTCGTGTGCTACTTCTTCCGTTTCTTCTGGTTCATTAGAAGGAACGTGGTCTGGGAAAAGGTTTTTTAGTTGGTCTTGTAAATCCATATTTTAGAACGCGGATTAAACGGATTCGCTATAGCGAAACGCAGATTAAAACTGATTTTTTCTATTTTTTCTTTTGTTTTCGTAAATTTTTCTTCTGAATTCTGGTTTCTTGCCAAAATTTAACAATAGTCCAACTTCACAATCTGTACCTTTTAAATAATTGAGTAATTGGCTTTCAAATTGATCAATTATGTATTCTGCAGCTTTTAATTCTAATACAACTGTATCATTTACAATTATGTCTGCATAATAATCGCCTACATTTTCTCCTTTATAATAAACTTTTATTTTTTTGTTAGGAGTTACTTCTAAACCTTTATTTTTTAATTCAATAAGTAAGGCATTTTGATAAACTTTTTCAAGAAAACCATAACCTAACTCATTATAAACTTCATAATAAGTTTTTAGAATTAAAGACGTTAATTCATTGTATAATAAGTGCATGTATAAAATATTTATGGTTTATAATCTGTTTTAATCTGCGTTTTACGAAGTAAACCCGTTTTATCCGCGTTCTAATATGGCGTATAATTTTAAACTTTTAAACAAAAAACCAAACCCCAATTTTACTTGGAATTTGGAATTTTTATTTTGGAATTTTATGAAATGTTATTTCTTTATCAATCCTAATTCTACTAATCTTTCATGTAGAAAATCACCAGCGGTAATATCTTCGAAAGATTTTGGATTATTTTCATCAATACATTCTGCTAAGCAATCTAATTTCATCTCACTTACAGGATGCATAAAAAATGGAATAGAAAAACGGGAAGTTCCCCATAATTCTCTTGGTGGATTTACCACTTGATGAATCGTTGATTTTAGTTTGTTATTGGTATGACGTGCTAACATATCTCCAACATTAATTACCATTTCATCTGGCTCTGCAATTGCATCAATCCATTGTCCTTCATGGTTTTGTACTTGTAAACCTTTCCCTTGAGCACCCATTAATAAAGTAATCAAGTTGATGTCTCCATGAGCTGCTGCACGAACGGCACCATCTTTAGGTTCATCAGTAATAGGTGGGTAATGAATTGGTCTTAAAATACTATTTCCATCAGTAATATACTTATCAAAATAAAATTCATCTAACCCGATATGAATTGCTAAAGCTCTTAACACATAAACACCTGTTTTTTCAATCATTTTGTAAGCTTCTTTACCTGTACTATTGAAGTTTGGTAATTCTGAAACTGTTACATTGTCTGGATATTCTCCTGCGTATTTTGAACCTTCTGAAACGTATTGTCCGAAATGCCAAAACTCTTTTAAATCTCCAGCTGAACGACCTTTAGCGTGTTCTTTTCCAAAAGAAACATAACCTCTTTGACCTCCAATTCCTGGAATTTCATATTTTTCTTTAGTTTCAACTGGTAAACTGAAGAAGTTTCGCACTTCAGCATATAAGTTTTCAACCAATTTGTCATCTAAAAAATGACCTTTTAATGCTACGAAACCTATGTCTTCGTATGCTTTTCCGATTTCATTTACAAATTTTTGTTTACGTGTCGGGTCATCCGACAGGAAATCACGTAAGTCTACACTTGGAATTTTTTGCATTATAAAAAATTATTTGTTTTCCAACTCAGATATTGAGTTGAATTCTTACTTATACAAATATAAAAAAATATTTATTTTTAAGGTAAAATTGTTGAAAAGAAAATTGTTAACAAATAGAATTAGTTTGAAAACACGTAGTTTAAAATATTAGCACCCATTTTTAAAGCTTTTTCTCTGATAGTCAAAGGGTCGTTGTGAACTTCAGGACTTTCCCATCCATCTCCTAAATCACATTCGAAAGTGTATAAAAGAGCTAATCGGTTTTCGATGAAAATACCATAAGCCATGGGTTGTTTGTTATCGTGTTCGTGGATTTTCGGTAATCCATTTGGGAAAGAATAAGGCGCTTGAAAAATTGGATGTGTTTTCGGAATTTCAATTAGTGCATTATCAGGATATAATTTTTTAATTTCTTTTCTGATGTATTCATCCATTCCGTAATTGTCGTCAATATGTAAAAACCCACCAGCATTTAAATAATTTCTAAGATTTTGAACATCGTTATTACTAAAAATAACATTTCCGTGTCCGGTCATATGAACAAAAGGATAGAGGAATAATTCAGCGCTACCAACATCTACAGAATTTACTTTAGGATTCAATTTTGTATTTATGTTTTGGTTGCAAAACTTAACTAAATTAGGTAAAGAAGTCGGATTAGCATACCAATCGCCACCACCAGAATATTTCAAAACGGCAATGTCTTGGGAAAATCCTAAATTAAACACTAATAAAATTCCAAAAACTAAAAGTTTATTCATTTTTCAATACAATTGTATGGCAAGCTACTAAAGCAGCGGTTTCAGTTCTTAATCGTGTGGTTCCCAAAGTTACAGGAATAAAATTATTTTCTAAAGCTAATTTAATTTCTTTTGTAGAAAAATCGCCTTCTGGACCAATTAAAATTGTCACTGATTGCTCTTTTTCAATTTCTTTTGAGAATGATTTTTTATCTGTTTCTTCACAATGTGCAATAAATTTCTGACCCTCATGATTTTTTTTAATGAATTCTGATAGCGTTATCGCTTCATTTATTTTCGGTAAATAATATTGATTGGATTGCTTTGTTGCCGATTGAATGATTTTTTCTGCTCTATCAATTTTGAATATTTTTCTTTCAGAATGTTCGCAAATAATTGGTGTGATTTCGTGAATTCCGATTTCTGTCGCTTTCTCTAAAAACCATTCCATTCTGTCGTGCATTTTGGTTGGAGCAACGGCGATATGTGTATAAAAAGTGGATGGTTTAAAAAACTGTTCTTCAATGATTTTTACTTCGCATTTTTTTTCTAATCCTAAAATTATTTCTGAAATAAATAAATACCCTAATCCATTCGTAATATGAATTTTATGACCTTCTTGTTTGCGTAAAACTTTAATAATATGTTTACTTTCTTCTTTATCAAAAGTAAACGTTTTATCACCTGATTTTATTTCGGAATTATAGAATAATTGCATAGTTTTTAAAATTCAATTCTTGCTTTAGAAACGACATCAGATGTACTGAAATTTTCTTCTAAAAAGTTATAATAACCTACAATTCCAATCATTGCAGCGTTGTCTGTTGTGTATTCAAATTTTGGAATATAAGTCTTCCAACCGTATTTTGATTCGGCTTCTTTAAGTGTATTTCTTATTCCTGAATTCGCGGAAACTCCACCGCCAATTGTAATTTGGTTGATACCCGTTTCGGCCACAGCCAATTTCAATTTATCCATTAAAATTTCAATAATGGTATATTGAATAGAAGCACAAATATCGTTTAAATTTTCGGCTATGAAATTTTCATTTTCAGCTACTTTTTTCTGAATAAAGTATAAAATATTAGTTTTTAAACCACTAAAACTAAAATTTAATCCATCCACTTTTGGTTTTGTAAAAGGGAAAGCTTTCGGGTTACCTAGTTTAGCGTATTTATCAATCAAAGGTCCGCCAGGATAGGGAAGTCCTAATATTTTGGCACTTTTATCAAAAGCCTCACCAACAGCATCGTCAGTTGTTTCGCCAATAATTTCTAAATCGAAAAAGCTTGAAACTTTAATTATTTGCGTGTGACCACCTGAAATAGTTAAAGCTATAAACGGAAATGTAGGTTTATCATATCCTTCTTCGTCTATAAAATGTGCTAAAACATGCGCTTTCATGTGATTGATAGCAATTAGTGGAATATTTAATCCTAAACTTAATGATTTGGCAAAACTTCCACCAACTAAAAGTGAACCCATTAATCCTGGACCTTGAGTGAAAGCAATACAATTTAATTCTTCTTTTGTAATTCCGGCTTTTTTGATCGCCATTTCCACTACAGGAACTATATTTTGCTGGTGTGCACGAGAAGCTAATTCTGGAACAACGCCACCATATTCTTCATGAACTTTTTGTCCAGCCACAATATTTGACAATACTTTATCATTGCATAAAACTGCGGCAGAGGTGTCGTCACATGAACTTTCTATAGCTAAAGTGTAAATATTTTCCGAATTTGTGATACTAGGCATGAAATTTGGTATAAAACAATTGTAAATGTCTTACAAAATTGCTTATTTTTGTTGCTATAAGCAAATAAAAATAGATTTGTTTTTCAAAATTAAATAAATAATATATCAAATCGGTAAAAAAAATATTTGTTCGTTCCTTAATTGGAATACTACTTTTGTTGCTTATAGTAGCCATACTATTGGCTTTACCTGTTGTTCAAACAAAACTTGGACAATACGCAACCGATGAATTGAAAAAAGATTATGGCGTAGATATTACCGTTGAAAAAGTAGCAATCAATCCGTTCGGAGGTGTGAAATTAAAAGGTGTTTTAGCTAGAGACCATCATAATGATACTTTATTTCATTTTACAAGAATCAATACTTCTATATTAAGTTATAAAAAACTATTTGAAAATGGTCATCCTTACTTTGGTGATTTGCTTGCAGATGGTTTAAATTTAAAAATCAAACAATATAAAGGTGAGAAGGAAACCAATTTAGATAAATTTGTTGCTGCTTTTGACGATGATTCAGGAAGGCCATCCACAGGAAAATTCAGATTAAAAATTAATTCAATTGCGCTGCAAAATAGCCGTTTTAGATATATTGATGAAAATTTAGAAAACCCAAAACTTTTAGATTTCACGAATCTTAACGGACAATTAGATGATTTTTTCGTAAAAGGTTCGAATGTTTACGCATATGTATATAAAATGTCGTTTAAAGATCATAGAGGTTTAGTAATGAAAAACTTAACTTCTGATTTCACCTACACGAAAAAGAATATTTTATTAAACGAATTAATCTTAGAAACAGAAAATTCATCTTTTAAAGGAAGAACAGAATTGCGTTACGATAGAAAAGATTTCAAAGATTTCAATAATAAAGTTATTTTCGATTTAGACATAAAAGAAGGAAAAATTTCTAGTAACGATTTAAATTACTTTTATCCAGAATTCGGAAAAGATCAGAAATTTTATATCGATTCCCATATTTTAGGAACTTTAAACGATTTGAAATTTAATAATTTAAAGTTCAACGATTTAAATGATAACGAAGTTGTTGGAAATCTTCAATTGAAAAATCTTTTCGGTAAAGGCGACCAGAAATTTTACATGAAAGGAAGTTTTGATAGATTAACCGCTAGTCAGGCAAGTGTTAGTAAAGTTTTACCGAATCTTTTAGGAAAAAATTTACCAAAACAATTACAAAAATTAGGACGAGTTGATTTAAAAGGTGATGTAGAAATGACTCAGAAATGGGTGATAGCTGATGTGGATTTGTTTTCAAAGTTAGGTCATGTGGTTGGTGATTTCAAAATGGATAAATTGGATAACATTGATCGCGCGACTTATAACGGAAAATTTCAGTTAGATAATTTCGATTTAGGAGCCTTTTTAGACGAAAAAGATTTAGGTAGAACTTCAGTGGTTTTAGATATAAATGGTACTGGGTTTTCGAAAAAATATTTGAATACCAAAGCGAAAGGAAATGTTGGTCAGTTTAAATATAACGGGTATACTTACAGAAATATTGATGTAGATGGAACGTTCAAGATGCCCTATTTTAAAGGTTCTTTGAACAGTAAAGACTCTAATTTAAAAATGACATTCGATGGTTTAGTCGATTTAAGTAAAAAGAAAAAAGAATACGATTTCGATGCGAAAATTGCTTATGCTGATTTGAAAAAAACAAATCTGTATACTAAAGATGCTAAATCTATTTTCTCTGGAAATATCAAAATGAAAGCCAAAGGTAATACCTTGGAAGATTTAGCTGGTGTTGTTGAATTAGAAAACATTTCATATTCAAATCAAAAGGCGGATTATACTTTTGATAATGCTTACATAACGTCTTCTTTTGATAGTCAGAACATTAGAACAATCACGCTGAATTCTTCAGATATGATTGATGGACAAATAGTTGGAAAATATCAAACCAAACAAATTCGCAAAATTGTAGAAAATGCAGTGGGTAGTTTATATGCCAATTATTCCCCTCATAAATTATACAAAAATCAGTTTTTAGATTTCGATTTTACGATTTATAATAAGATTTTAGAAGTTTTCTATCCAGACGTAACAATTGGAGAAAACACACGAGTAAAAGGAAAAATAAATGCTGATGATGGTTTGTTTCAATTCGATTTTAAATCGCCATTTGTAAATGCTTTCGAAAATAAATTTAACGGAATTAAAGTTGATATAGACAACAAAAACCCTTTATATAATGCTTATATTGAGTTAGATAGTTTAAATACCAAGAATTACAAAATATCAGAATTTAGCTTAATTAATTTAACACTAAACGATACTTTATTCGCTAGAACTGAGTTTAAAGGTGGTGCCAAAGGAGAAGATAAATTTGATTTAAACTTATATCATACCATTGATGAGAATAAGCAATCTGTAATTGGTTTCAAAAAATCAGATATTACCTTCAAAAATTACCAATGGTATATTAATGAAAATGAAACTAAAGGAAACACTGTCGTTTTTGATAAAGGCTTTAAAAATTTCAATTTCAATCAATTAACATTATCGCACAATAATCAATATATTGATTTCAATGGTGTAATGAAAGGCGATACTTTTAAAGATTTCAATTTTACATTTAATGATGTAGATATTTCTAAAGTCACACCAGATATTAAGAATTTAGACCTTGGCGGAAAATTAAATGGGGAATTAAAATACAAACAAGACGATTTAATTTATGAACCTTCCACAAACTTAACTATTGATAGTTTAGTAGTGAATGATATTGATGTTGGAGATTTAAAATTAGAGGTTTTTGGAGATCAAAGTTTTAAAAAATTTAATGTAGACGCCACGATATCAAATCAAGGTCAAGAAACTTTTTTTACTACTGGATTTGTAGAAGTGGTCAATGATAAGACAATGTTGAATTTAGATGCTGGATTCGAAAATTTCAATATTAAGCCAATTGGTGGATTCTTGAAAGGAATATTGGATAATGTTCGTGGTTTTGTAAAAGGGCAAGCACATATTGTTGGATCTATTGATAATCCTGAAGTTGACGGTGTTTTGTATTTGTCTAATGCCGGAATGAGAGTCCCATATTTAAATGTAGATTACGATTTTGATAAAGATTCAAAAATTGATTTAACCCAAGAAAAATTTATTTTCAGAAATATTGATATTGTAGATACTACTCCGGATAAAACAAGAGGAATATTAAGTGGAACCATTTCGCATGATAAATTTGCCGATTGGGAAATGGATTTGAAAATTGCATCTGATAGATTGTTAGTTTTAGATACCAAAGACTCGGATGATGCGTATTATTTTGGGAAAGCTTATTTTGATGGTTATGCGACTATTGAAGGACCAATCGAAGCTTTAGTAATTAGTGCTAAAGGTGAAAGTGCTAGAGGAACTTCAATCAAAATTCCTGTAAACGATTCTGAAAGTGTGAGTGATAATGGAGTAGTGCATTTTACCACTCGTGAAGAAAAATATGGAATTAAAGATCCAAATAACAAACCAACTAAAACATATCAAGGAATCGATTTAAATTTCGATTTTGAAATCACTCCAGATGCAGAAATTGAAGTCATTTTAAACAGAGATAACGGACACGCCATGAAAGGAAGTGGTTTTGGTTCTATGTATATGAGTATAAATACTTTGGGTAAATTCCAAATGAATGGTGACTTTATCGTAAGTAAAGGAGAATATTCATTTAGATATGGAAGTTTTATCGATAAGAAATTTATGGTAAAAAAAGGTGGAACTATAAGTTGGGAAGGTGATCCATTAGGAGCCAAACTAAATTTAGAAGCCGTTTACAAAACTCAAGCCAATCCAAGTGTTCTATTAGAAAATTCTAGTTTTAACCAAAAAATTCCAACCGAAGTAACAATTGGGATTACGGGAGAATTAAATGCACCACAATCTGATTTTAATATTAATTTCCCAAATGTAAGTTCTGTTTTAAGAAGTGATTTAGATTATAAATTACAAGATAAAGATTTCAGACAACAACAAGCATTTATTCTGATGGGAACTGGAGAATTTAGCTCTTCTTCTACAAACACCAACTATTTTGGTTCTTTATTTGAAAAAGCAAGTAGTATTTTTGGAGATGTTTTATCAGATGGTGAAAATAAATTACAATTAGGTGTAAATTATCAATTAGGTAATAGACAACAAGAAATTTCAGATAGAGCTTTAGTTACTTTAACCACTCAAATTAATGATAAGATAAGTATTAATGGAAATGTTGGAGTTCCAGTAGGTGGTGTAAATCAATCGTATGTAGTTGGAAATGTAGAAGTTGTAATGAGATTAAATACAGATGGTACCTTGTCCGCTCACGTTTTCAATAAAGAAAATGACTTAAATTCTAATTCAATTGGTCAAAATATTGGCTATACGCAAGGGATTGGTTTATCATATAGCGTCGATTTTGATGATTTTAAAGAATTACTTCACAAATTATTCAAATCTCAAAAAACAAGAGAAAACCTAAATAATCCTGTTGATGATTCTCAAGATTCAGAAACTAACCCAGAGTTTATTAACTTTATTGAAGAAACTAGAAAACGACAAATTAAAGAAGAGAAAAAAGTCGATCCTAAAAACAGAGTTCCAGATATTAATGATGTAAATTAATTCATTTCAATTGATTTAGTTATTTCATCGTTTGTAACACAAACTTTTTGAAACCAAGATTCATCAAGAAAAACAACTCGAACTAAGAATTAAATCAATACTTTCTCTTAAATCTGAAAAATTTATTAACGAAAACGTTTGAAACTGATATTATGCTAAAAAATAAGTTATTTTTTAGCATAATAAGTAATTTCCTTTGCTAATTTTACAAATAATATAATATGGATATGTCAGCAACAATTAAAAAAATAGGAGTGTTAACTTCGGGAGGAGATTCTCCAGGAATGAATGCAGCCATTCGAGCTGTTGTTCGTGCTTGTGCTTATTATAAAGTAGAATGTGTTGGAATTTACCGTGGTTATCAAGGTATGATTGAAGGCGATTTTAAACCAATGGGACCTCGTGATGTAAAAAACATTATCAATAAAGGAGGAACTATTTTAAAAACGGCTCGTTCAAAAGATTTTATGACACCAGAAGGTAGAAAAATTGCTCACGATAATTTAAAAGCAAGTGGCGTAGATTCACTAGTTGTAATTGGTGGAGATGGTTCTTTTACGGGTGCAGAAATTTTTAATGAAGAATTTGGATTCTCTGTAATAGGAATTCCTGGAACTATTGATAATGATATTTTCGGAACTAGTCATACTTTAGGATATGACACCGCATTAAATACAGTGGTAGAAGCTATTGATAAAATTAGAGACACTGCCAATTCTCATAACCGATTATTTTTTGTAGAAGTAATGGGAAGAGATGCAGGTCATATCGCTTTAAATGCAGGTATTGGAGCAGGAGCAGAGGAAATTTTAATTCCTGAAGAAGCTTTTGGTTTAGATCGATTAATTGAATCTTTAAAGAAAAGTAAAGAATCAGGAAAAACATCAAGTATTGTAGTAGTTTCAGAAGGTGATAAAATTGGTAAAAATGTTTTCGAACTAAAAGATTATGTAGAAGAAAATATGCCTGAATACGATGTACGAGTTTCTGTTTTAGGACACATGCAACGTGGTGGCGCACCTTCTTGTTTTGATAGAGTTTTAGCATCTCGCTTAGGTGTAAAAGCGGTTGAAACTTTATTAGAAGGAAAATCAAATTTTATGGTGGGATTGCAATACGATAGAATTACCTTAACCCCATTAGAACAAGCCATAAAAGGACAAAGTGAGATTGATATGGAATTAGTAAAAGTTTCAGATATTGTTTCTTCATAGAGAAGAGCCAAGTAAAAAGGCTAAAGTAAAAAGTAAAAAGAGCCAAGTAAAAAGGCTAAAGTAAAAAGTAAAAAGAGTTAAGTTAAGAGGAGCTTTTCGATTTTGATAAACATTAATGATTCCATCGGAATCAAATATTTATAGCGGAATCAAATATTTATAGCAAAATCATATATAATAAACCACAAGCAATTAAAACCATTAATGATTCCATCGGAATCAAATATTTATAGGATATGTCAACAGTAAAAATAGGAATAAACGGATTCGGAAGAATTGGAAGAATTGTATTTAGAGAAACATACAACAGAGATAATGTAGAAGTTGTTGCGATCAACGATTTATTAGCAGTTGATCATTTAGCTTATTTATTAAAATACGATTCAGTTCATGGTCGTTTTGCAGGAAAAGTAGAAGTAAAAGACGGAAAATTATATGTAAACGATAAATACATTCGTGTTACATCGGAAAAAGATCCAACATTAATTAAATGGGATGAAACATCAGTAGATGTTGATGTCGTTGCCGAATGTACAGGAATTTTTACAACCTTAGAAACTGCCAATGCTCACATTAAAGGTGGTGCTAAAAAAGTAGTTATTTCATCACCTTCTGCTGATGCACCAATGTTTGTAATGGGTGTAAATCACGAGAAAGTTACAGCTGCAGATACTATTGTTTCAAACGCATCTTGTACAACAAATGGTTTAGCGCCATTGGCAAAAGTAATCAATGATAATTTCGGAATTGTAGAAGGATTAATGACAACGATTCACGCGACAACTGCTACGCAATTAACTGTTGATGGACCTTCTCGTAAAGATTTCCGTGGTGGACGTTCGGCCTTATTAAATATTATTCCTTCTTCAACTGGTGCTGCCGTTGCGGTTACAAAAGTAATTCCAGAATTAAAAGGAAAATTAACAGGAATGTCAATGCGAGTTCCAGTTGCCGATGTTTCAGTAGTCGATTTAACTGTGAAATTAGCGAAAGAAACCACTTATGAAGAAATTATGAAAGTCCTTAAAAATGCTTCAGAAACTTCAATGAAAGGAATTTTAGGCTATACAGAAGATGACGTAGTTTCTCAAGATTTTGTTTCCAATACACATACTTCAATTGTGGATGCAAAAGCCGGAATTGGTTTAAATTCCACCTTTTTCAAATTGGTTTCTTGGTACGATAATGAATACGGATATTCAAGCAAATTAATTGATTTAGCGGTACATATTAATTCTGTAAAATAATATTTAAAAAAGTGATTTGTTTTTATTAACGAATCAATTTTTTTATTTTTGCCAATCACTAACTAAACTAAAATGAAATTACTTGTAGATAGCGGTTCCACAAAAGCCGATTGGATTGCCATTGATTCAAATGGAAAAATTTTATTTACTACACAATCTTTGGGTTTAAATCCAGAAGTATTAACAAAAGAAGAAATTATTGCTCGTTTAGAAGCTAAATTTGATATTTCTCACAATAAAGATAAAGCTGATTTCCTATATTTTTACGGAGCAGGTTGCGGTACAGATAGAATGAAAATTTTTTTAACAGAAGTGTTTCAGGACTATTTTTCAAACGCAAAGGTTTCAGTTTATGAAGATACGTATGCAGCTGTTTTTGCTACTACTCCCAAAAATGAAAAAGCCATTGTTTGTATTTTAGGAACCGGTTCAAATTGTAGTTATTTTGATGGAAATGTTTTGCATCAAAAAGTACAATCGTTGGGTTATATTGCGATGGATGATTGCAGTGGAAACCGTTTTGGACGTCATTTAATTAGAGCATATTATTTTAATAAAATGCCAAAACATTTAGCAGAAAGTTTTGAAAAAGAATATAATTTAGAAGCTGATGTAATTAAGCAAAACTTCTATAAAGAACCTAATCCAAATGCCTATTTAGCAACGTTTGCCAAATTTTTAATCAAGAATAAAGACGAGGAAATTTGTCAAGGATTTATACGTGAAGAAATGATTGCTTTTGTAGAGAATTACATCATGCAATTTGAAAATCATAAAGAAGTTCCCGTTCATTTTATTGGTTCTATAGCGTTTTATTTAAAAGACGAATTAGAAACTATTTTAAATGAATATGGAATCAAAATAGGAAATGTTTTAAGAAGACCAATTGATGGTTTAATTGAGTTTCATGTAGCCAATAGCTAAAAAAAAATAAAACTAATTCCGTTAGTTAAAATATCAAAACCTTAGTGAGTAGTACTATTTACTAAGGTTTTTTATTTGAAAAAGTCAGTAAAAAATCGTAATTTTGTAAGACTACTTACTAATATAATTCTATTAACTATGAAAATCACCAAACTATTTAAAGCCTTTTTTGAAAGCGAAAAACTTGGTGGATTAGTCTTAATTATTTGTACTTTACTTTCTTTATTACTTGCTAATTCTTCTTTTGGTGAAAGTTATCATCATTTTTGGTTAACCGAATTTGCAGGACAAAGCATCGAATATTGGATAAACGATGGATTAATGACTATCTTCTTTTTGTTAATTGGTTTAGAATTAGAACGAGAAATTTATCAAGGCGAATTATCGAATATTAAAGATGCATTATTGCCTATTTTTGCAGCAATAGGAGGAATGATTGTTCCAGCTGCACTATTCTTGTTTTTCAATTTTGGTACAGAAACCCAATCAGGAGCTGGAATTCCGATGGCCACAGATATTGCTTTTGCATTAGGAGTTTTGTCGTTATTAGGAAACAGAGTGCCACTTTCATTAAAAATATTTTTAACTGCTTTAGCTGTAATTGACGATTTAGGTGCGATTTTAATCATCGCTATTTTTTATACTAAAACCTTACTTTGGACCAATTTATTCATCGCATTAGGTATGTTTGTGTTCTTATATGTTTTAGGAAAATATTTTAAAGTCAAAAATTTAATTCCGTATTTAATTGGTGGTGTGATTATGTGGTATTTCATGCTGAATTCTGGAGTTCATGCAACAATTACTGGAGTTTTATTAGCTTTCGCGATTCCTTTTGGAAATGGTGGAGAGAAATCAACTTCGTATATTTTACAACATTTTCTTCATAAACCTGTGGCTTTTATTATTCTTCCCATTTTTGCTTTGGCGAACACTGCCATTGTAATGAGTGGAAATATTTCAGAAATTCTGACTGAAAATTATAGTTTAGGAATTGCACTCGGATTAATTATCGGAAAACCTTTAGGCATCTTTTTAATTACGTTTATCGCAGTAAAAGTTGGATTTTGTAAATTGCCTAGCGACTTAAATTGGAAATCGGTTTTAGGTGTTGGGTTTTTAGGTGGAATTGGTTTTACGATGTCGATTTTTATTACTTTATTGGCTTTTGATAATGAAACCGTAATTAATAATGCTAAATTTATTATTCTATTGTCTTCACTTGTGGCTGGAGTTGTAGGATTTGTATTTTTGAAAGCCACTTTGAAAGATTCGCATATTGAAGAATGAAATTATTATTTGATTAAATGAAATTAGCCACGAATTTTCATCAAAGATGAACTAATTTTTATGTTTCTTTTTTTGATATTTGAGAATTCGTGGCAAAAGAAAAAAATAAAACAATTTGATAATTACACCCAACGAGTTAAATTCAATTTTAATGATCCAGAACTCTATGGACGATTAAAATAAAATCAATTAATTCGTGGCTGAAAATAGAAGAAGATGGATAAAAAAATGGAAATAGCAGTCATTGCTCACGATGGTAAAAAAGCCGATATGGTTCAGTTTTTAAACAAAAACCGCAACATTTTACTAAAAGAAAATATTAAAATTATTGCTACAGGAACTACTGGTGGAAAAGTGGAAGCTACGGGCATAAAAGTAAAGAAAATGCTAAGTGGACCATTAGGCGGCGATGCACAAATTGCGGCTAGAGTAGCAGAAGGCAAAACTAAAATGGTGTTGTTTTTTAAAGATCCCTCAAGCAGTCATGCTCACGAACCTGATATAAATATGTTGATTCGTATTTGTGATGTGCATAATGTTCCTTTAGCAACAAACGAGGCTACAGCACAAATGTTGTTGAATGCGTTGTTGTTGGAGGAGTAACTAATTTGAATATATTATTAGACCAGACAGGTTTTTAAAACTTGTCTGGTCTTTTTTTTTGGTAAATTTTTATTATTTGCTTTCTGTTTCTTTCTGATTGATTTGCTTTGTTAGTTCTTTCAGTTGTTTATAGGGCATTGTTGTGATTGTATCATTGATTGATATACTAGATTCTGGTTGTATCAAGTTGTTTAATGGATGGTCTTCTGAAATTTTATGGTTTGGATTTTCTTTGTAGGTTAAGATGTCGCTTGGTTCGCAAATAAGTACTCTGCACAATATTTCGACGTGATCTAAACGGAATGTTCTAGATTGACTATTTAATATGTTTTGAGCAGAATGGGATGATATACCAGCTTTTACTAAAAAGTTGTGAGGTCTCTCGATTCCGCGGGCTTTAAATATGGGTGCTAAGTTGAAATAAAGCATATAAGTTATGTTAGTTAGATTAATAGTATTTGTAAAATATAAAAATATTTTACAAATACTACCAATAATTTTTATAAAAGTGGGAATAAAGTAGTTAAAAGTGGAAATATTTACTTAATAAATGGAAATATCGGTGCATTAAACGGAAATATCGATCCATTTAATGGAAATATCGGTGCATTTAACGGAAATATCGATCCATTTAATGGAAATGTCGGTGCATTTAATGGAAATATCGGTGCATTTAACGGAAATATCGGTGCATTTAATGGAAATATCGGTGCATTTAACGGAAATATCGGCGCATTTAATGGAAATATCGGTGCATTTAACGGAAATATCGGTACATTTAATGGAAATATCGGTGCATTTAACGGAAATGTCGGTGCATTTAATGGAAATGTAAGTGCATTTAATGGAAATAACTTTTCAATAAATAGAAATGTTTATTTAAAAAATGGAAATATAGTTGTTAAAAGTGGGAATGAAATTATAAAAAATGAAAATGGAATTGCATTTTACTCGATTGTAAATTACAAATTTTTATAGTTAAAGAACGAACGCGAAAGGATTCGCGCACAAGTGGTGGGTAAGAGTGGATAGGGAAGGGACGGAATGGAAATCCGTGCCATCAAGTTTTAATATAGGAATGGGCACGAGCAAGATGCTCGCGCTAGCGGGAGCCTTTTCTTAATCTAATTGAGTATTAATATTTTCAAATTTCTCTATAATTTCATCAAGCTTAATTTGATTTTTTTTAATTAACCTAGGTTTTATATAAAATTTCCCCAAAATAATTAATGCTATTATTGCTAAATAAGTAGAAATAGCTTTATTAACAGACATTTTTAAGGCATTTTCATAAAAATACAAACAAATTCCAGAGGTAAACAGAACATAATATAAATTAGAGATTTTAGATTGTATCAATTGTTGTTTTTCTTTAAAGACTAATAAATTGGTTAAATAATCTTTGTTGCTTTGGGCTGTGTTTATCTTATTTAAATGTGGAATTATATTTTGGCTTGAGCTGATAATATAAACTGTCATTGCTAAAATAATTAATACAATTCCTATTTTGGTTGATAATAAATGAGGTTGATAACTAACCCAAATGAACACCATAAATGCTGCTACCATTGTGAATATTATATTTTTAAATATTAATTTTCTTAAATTATTTCTTCTTACAAAATTTACTTTTGATACTAAATCTTTTAAATTGGGTTTGCTTGTGGTTTGTTCTGCCCACAATTTATTAAAATTGATATTATTATTGTCCATTTTCTTTGAATTTTTGTGTTAATTTTTCTTTTATTCTATGTACTTTCACTCTAATGTTAGCTTCAGAAAGCCCAACAATTTTGGCTATTTCGGCTTGTTTTACGTTTTCCAATTCAAGTGAAATAATTATACGGTCTATTTCAGGTAATTCGGAAATACACTTGTGTAGAAATTGAATTTTAGGTTCTATGCTTATTATGTTTTCATTTGCTAAGTGTAATGGTAAGTCCGCTTTCGGATTACGTTTTTGTTTTTCAATTTGGCGCAAACAATTATTAGACGCAATTCTAAAAATCCAAGTGCCTACACTTGATTCGTTTCTAAATTTTGGGAGTTGTTGCCAAACAGTTATAAATGTTTCCTGAGTAAGGTCTTTTGCTTGGTCGTAATCATTGACATATCCCATACATAAACGAAATATTTTTTGCCAATAAGTAGTATATATTTCCTCAAATTTCATTTTATTTTTCCGATATGAAATTACTTAATTGACTTAAATACCATTCAGTATCATCATACATTATAAAATGAGATCCTTTACTTGCATATTGTAAATTTACGTCTTTTAAATTTTTAAATTGTGCTTCCATAACTGGTTTTGAATTGCTGTAATAGGAGTTCAATAAAATTAAAGAAGGACAGTAATGTTTTTTATTTTCTCCCTCAAATCAGTGTTAGCATAATCCCAAAACATTTCAGCAAGTGTTTTTCTATCCGATTTTAATGTCCAATTTAATACCAGTTCTTGTTTAGATGTATCGGTTACAAGACTATTAATACTATTTTTTTGCATAGTATGAAATTGTTCATCGGTTGCCGTAACAATACTGTTTATCTTTTCTGTATTATCAGGATTTTCTTTACTCTTAAAGTTAGGATTACCAAATGCTCCCATACAAGGGACTGCATCGACTACAATTATTTTTTTGATTAATTTGGGATAATCTGAAGCAATTGCTAATGTCAAACCGCCACCCATACTGTGTCCTACAAGAATAGGTTTTTTAATTTTATAGTCATTAATAAAATTTACAATACCTAATTCCCAATTTTTAAAAGATGCTTCGGGTTGTGATTTTACTTCTGCAAACCCTGCCATTGTTAACGTATAGCAAGTAAAGTTTTTTTCATATGCAGACTTTGTTTCATTCCAAACTTCCCCCGAACAGGTAAAACCAGGTATAAAAATAATAGATTGGTTTCCTTGTCCACTAATTTTCACCTCAAATGGATATGATTTTTTTTGTCCAAAAGTATTTACAGTAACAACTGTTAATAATAATAAGATAATTAATGATTTGATTGTTTTCATTTTTGTTAATTTTTAATTGGTTCGTCTTTTAGATACGAGCATATTTAAAATGTTACAAAATTTTAGAAAAAAAATACAGTAAGTAATTTAAAGCTTTGTTTTAGTATTCAAATAAGGTTTCTGCCAAGTTCCGTCGCTTGGCGAGGTTGCGAAGTTCGAAACCGATTATTATCTATCAAAGATAAAATTCTTGCGAGAAATAAACGTGTATTTACTACAAAATTCGCAATCTTGCCAAACGCTTGTTAGCAGACGGCTTTATGAGATTATTGGCTCTGTTAAGTCGATCTTTGTAAAAAAATGCCCAAAATCTAAATTTCCAGAACTTCTTCCTCGGTCAATATTTGTAAAAATATCTAAAAATTGATTGTCTTTTTGATCATTTATAATAGAATGTATTAACAATTTATTCTCACTAGTTGTAATATCTCTTTGGTAGATTTTATTTTTTCTGTTGTAGTGTTGCAAATAGTTATTATAGTAAAGAACAATATATGCTTCTAACCACATTAAAACATTTTCAAATTTATCAATATCACTATTTAATTTCTCTTTTACGTTTTCAAAAAAACTCTTTTGAAGTTCTGCAATAGTAAATTGTTTAAATTTTATTTTGTTATAAGTCTGTTCGTCTTTTACTTTTAAAAAAATTAAATAAAGAAATACTTCTGGTATTAGATACATATTGTCAGCGAATGAACGAATAGATAATCGAGAATGCGAATATATTTTTTCAAGTTGCCTTAAAGTTATTGATGAATTTGAAAAAAGTATATCAGAAATGTCTAAAAAACTTCTTTTATCATTATTCAGTTCATAGTGCCTTTTCCTGGCTTCTTTTTCTAAAAAATCATCAAAGTTAAAATAGTCATATAAGTATTTATAATAAACATTTTTATCAGGTTCAGGTATTGAATATTCTAAATCAATAAATCTTCTTAAATATTCATCAGCATCAATCCTGTCACTTCCATAGACACCTCGAATAGCGTTTCCTAATTGTTCTTTATCAATTGAAAGTATAAATACAATGTTTGGAACAGAGAAGAAATGTTTAATTTGTTCTAATATTGAAACGGAGTAATTTGGTCTACATCTATCAAGTTCATCAACTATGAAAACCAAAGGTTTACCTTCGTTTGTATTGGCAATAAATGTTGATAAGCTTTTTCTAAATTCTATTATGCTTTTTTTCTTTTTCGCATAATCATTAACATCACTTTCAAATATATCTGCAATTCCCTTTGTAACTCCACTGATTGCTTCTTTTATCTCTTTTGTGTCGATATATTTATCAGCGATTGCTTGAGCAACTACTGGTAAAAAATGTTTAGATATTATTGCTGCCTTTTTTAAAGTATTTTGAAATTCAGGTTCTGTGTCTTTTTTAGTCAGTGTTTTCAATTCTCCCATTAATGCAACTAATGGATTATTTTCAAAATCATTTTCCCAAGCATTAAAATAAACCGTTTGATAATTTTTATTCTTTAAATCTTGTTCCCACATTTTGATAAATGTAGTTTTTCCAGTTCCCCATTTATTGTTTATTGCTAAAACAAATCCATCAGAATAAGAGTTAATTATCTCCGTAAGAATTGAAGCATATTTTTGTCGGTCTAATTTACAGTTTGCAAATGGGTTAGTAGATTCGACTTCAATTTCGTTATGTTTTATTTTCATTTTTTTAAAGTTCTGTCATTTCTACGATTTTCAATAAGCTGTCTGCTAACTCATAAATAGGCGAACATTCCGTTTACAACTATTTATTAGTACTTATTTTGGTTTGTAAATATACTAAAAATCTTACTTGAACTACATTTTTACAATGTGTTGCGTAAGATTTTATTTTTTATTATTGAAATTTCTTATTAATCAAACAACTTGGTGTCTAAACTGTATTTTCTTACGCTTGTGAATTATCGAATCAATAAAAAGAAATACAGTTATAATAAGTAGCAATGCTGTTTTGTTTTACATGGTTAATCCTTTGTTACTTGTGAACTTATATAGTTAATTTATGTGCGTTAAACGATATGCGCACGAGTGGTTAGGGAAGGGACGCAATGGAAATCCGTACAATCAGTTTTTTATTATAGGAATGGGCACGAGCAAGATGCTCGCGCTAGCGGGGTTTCGGCGCTTGTAAAGGTTGCAAACTTCGAAACCGATTATATAAATTTCTAGCGAAAAATAAACGTGTAGTTACTACAAAGTTTACAATTTTGCTAAACGGTTTTTGGGAGATCGTACTTGTTATTTTGTTGGTTCTGTCCAAAATAAATTTGGATTATTTGTTTTGTAATTTATGAATATCACACCAGTTTTGGTATCGGTTTCTTCTTTTTTCTGTGGTGATTGTTCCATTCCATCTAATGGTAATAGTTCAATATAAATTAATTCTTTTCCACTTTTCCAAGTTTCGGCATCATATTCACTTACCAATGGCGTTTCAAATCTGTATAAGTTTTTAGCCATATAAGTTTCTAAATAGTATTCTTTTGTTTGGGAATTTTTTTTATTCCAATTTGCTTCTGGATTTAATATTAGTGTTTTACCATTTATTAATCTTTCACGAACTTCACTAAGTCCAAGTAATTCTCCTTTTTCATTCATTACATAAGCATCAAATGTTGGGTCAATCCAAATCCATTTTTTTAAGTCATTACTGTAAACCATATTTATAACATGGCATTCATCAAATTTTGTTTCTTTAGGCATACAAGTTACATATCTTGATTTTATTCCCATTGACAAATAACATTCATTTAGAATAGTTGCCATCATTCTACAATTTAATCCACGATTCTCAGTTTTACAAACTTTAATTAAATCGATTGCATTTTTCAATGTTGGATTATTACTGCTACCATCGTGTCTTATACTATTATGAACCCAATGTAATACGTTAAGAATTTTAGAAACTTCGTTACCTTTTCCCGCAATTGAATCCAATTTTAACTCTTTTCTTATTCTTACAAGATTAGGATTATCCATTGATTGATATTCAAATTTAGGAATAAATCGATTGTCGGATGTGTTATACTTTTCTGCCTTCTTTAGTTTTTCTAAATACGGCATTTTATATTTTATTTGTGTATTTGCTTTTATCGAGTCGTTTAGTAAAACGATAAAATTAAATTCCGTGTCTTTTTTAATCTTTACTGTAATTGAATCTTTATCTGTAATAAAAGTAACTTTTTGTCCCAAAGAAATTGTTTCATAAACATCTGGATTTATTTCGGGAGAAATTGTCCAATTTTGTTTTCTAAAATTTTTTCCATCTCGGATATCTACTTTTTTAGAAGTTGCTTTAATAATTGGAATGTTTTTTTGAGCAAAAAGGAATTGAGCAAAAAGTGATAAAACTGTAATTAAAGTGATTTTAAATTTCATATGATTAATTAATTTTCTTTATAACGTGATTTTACTTCAGATAGTATATACTTGCCAACTCATAATTATTCGCATTTTACAGTTTTAAATAATTATGGGTATTTATTGTTCTCTGTTAATATAAAATAAATCCCACAAAAAAATCCTCAAATTAAAATTAAAATGAGGATTCTGTTATTTATTTAAAGTGTGTTTATTTTATCGCAACTGCAGAAATTTCTACGTTTACATTTTTTGGTAAACACGCTACTTGTACGGTTTCTCTTGCTGGTGCCGTTGCTTCGTTAAAGTAAGAACCATAAACGGCGTTTATGTTGGCGAAGTTACCCATATCGCTAATAAAAATAGAAACTTTAACTACGTTTTCAAAAGTCATTTCAGCGGCTTCTAAAACGGCTTTTAAGTTTTCCATAACTAATTTAGTTTCGTCTTCAATGTTGTCTAAAACTAACTCATTCGTTGCTGGATTGATTGCAATTTGTCCTGAAGTGTATAACGTGTTACCCACTAAAACGGCTTGGTTATATGGACCAATAGGAGCAGGCGCTTTTTCTGTAAATATTATTTTTTTCATTTTTATATTCTTTAAACTTTTAACTTATCCCTTTTTACTTTGCTCTTTTTACTTTGCTCTTTTTACTTGGTTCTTTTTACTTTTTCCTTGGCTCTTTATTATCTCAACCTCGGATCTGGTAATTTACGTTTATCCCATTTGATATCGCTTAAGATAGAAGATTTGATTCCGATGAAGAAATTCCAATATGAATACACACCAATTGGAACAATACTAAAACTCATTCTCCAGCTTTCTAAATCTCTTTCAAATCGTAATTGAGTATATGTAATTCCTTTTTTTGCAAAATCATAACCAGATGAAAATCCCATTTTCCACTTCACGGCTAAATCTACATTACCTGAAACCATTAATGAATTGGTAGTAATTTCACTTTGATTAGAATTATTACTGTATGTTAACGAATAGGCCAATCGTAAATCCCATGGAAATTTGAAATTATACAATTCAGTTTGCGATTTTTTAGCAGTGTTTTTACCAAATAAACTTTCTTCTTGGTTTCCTAAATCAGTTGCAGCACCAAATAAATCATCATCACGACCTCCATTTTGTACGGTTTGTTTGGATGTTTTTTCTGTACCAAAATCGTTACTAGTCACCGAATAGTTTAAAGTAATGTTAGAACTTGTCATTCTAGCTAAACCATTTCCATTACTAATACTAAATTCGTCAATTCTAACATTGTTTTCATCCAAATCGTAAGGATCAAATTGAGCTCCAAAATTCACTCCTAATTTATTGTCAAATAATGTAGTTCCTCCAATAAAATTAATAGGTGATAATTTAAAACTATCAGCAGCAAAGTTATAAGCTGTTGAAAAGTTAAACTGATTTAAAAGGGATATTTTTTTAGTTGCGCCTGTTTTACTTGCTTTATCTAATACTTTTGCTTCTAAAGAGTTGGCTAAACCAAATCCAATTGAATTGGCAACACTTATTCCTGGAGCTCCTAAAAGCGTGTTTTCAAAGCGGCTATAATCAATTACATTTCCAAAATTATCTGTATATTGATCGTAATATTGATTAAAGCTTGGTGTATAACCATAAGAAATGCTTGGTCGCATTAAATGTCTAATGGCTTGAATTTTATTTGTTTCTTTAAACGTATAAGTTCCGTAAATGGTTGTTCCGATGCTTGAAGAAAAATTATACGTTCTGTAAGAATCAAAACCATTTTTTCTTGTAGTTTCAACCTTGTTGGTTAACGTGTTAAAAGTTTTTTCATTAGTATTGAAAACCCAATTTTCAGCAAAAGTAGTACCAGCTGTCACACTAAAATGTTTGAAAATTTTAAAGTTAGTTGATAAGGGAATGTTGTGAGCAATTCCAGCTACAGCTGTGTCAAACATTTGTGATTTAAACAAAAACTCTTCAGTAGTTGTAATTCTATTATCTCCTCTTAAACTATATTGAAAATTAACATTTTGAAAAGCTCCTTTTTTAATTCCGTCTTGTTTCGCAAAAGGGAAAACTCTGTCAACACTTGCATTAAATGAAGGTAAAGTTAAATTAACAACTTCTGTATTAGTGTTTTGATTGTGTGTCACCGCAACAGCAAAGTTAACTAAAGGAACTATTGGAACTGTTTTAGAATAACTAATAGAAGAACTTAAAGTGTTATTTAAACTAGAACCTACATTTATTAAATTCAAAGATTGACGGAAATATTTACTACTACCAAAGTTTACAGAAGAAGAAAATCTTGAATTAGCTGAAGCCTTGGCGTCTTGAATATGCGACCATTGAATGTTATATTGATTGGTTCTTGAATATCCAGGAAATCCTTTTTCGCCTAAAACTTGATTTTCATATCTAGTTTGAAAAGTTCCATTATATTTATATCTTTTGGCATAGGAAGTTTCAGATCGTAAGGCATAACTTCCATTGGTATAATAATCTCCTAATATGGCTAAATCGTAATAATCACTTAAAGCGAAATAATAACCTCCATTTTGTAAAAAATAGCCACGTTGATTATTTTGACCAGGCGCAGGAATAATGACTCCCGAAGTGTTTTTATTTGTCATTGGAAAAAAGGCAAACGGCACACCAATTGGAGTAGGCACATCAGCAATATACATGTGCGTTAATCCGGTTACAAATTTCTTTTTAGGGACCAATTTGGCTTTGTAGGCTAAAAAATAATATTCTGGATTATCAATATTGGTAGAAGTTGTGAAACGAGCTTTTTTGAAAAAAATTACGGAGTCGTTTTCTCTTTTAGAAACTTCAGAACGCAAAAACATATCACCTTGTTTACTTTTTGTATTCCAAATTAAAGCTTTTCCTGTTTTGGTGTTGAAACGAATAGAATCTGGTTCAATAACGTTGTCTCCTTGTTTGAAATAAGGATATTGTGTGTATTTTCCAGTGCTGTCTTTTAATCTTCCTGCATAAACTTCGTTTTTTTCGTAGTCTAAAACAATGATTCCCGATTTTAATTCGAAATCTATATAATGTAATTCCGCTTCATTATAAAGTGTCAACCTTTTTTTACGTTGGTCTAATTTTTCGTAATCTTTTGCTTTTCGGTTGACAATTCCTTCAAGTAAAGGTTTTTTTGTAGAATCTTTTTTAACTAATGTTTTAGTAGCAAATAATTCATTTGCATTTACTTGAACACTATCTTTTGGATTGGTGTTTTGAGAGTAAATTTTTGAATTACATGCAATTAGAAAAAAAAATAAAAAAACGATATGATTAATCTTTGTACTCAAATCTATAAATACTATTTTTGTAAAAATTGGTTCAATTTTTGATGGGTCAAACTTACGTATATTTTTTGTTAAATTTAATTATTTAGTAAAATTATAACTTATTTAAAAATACTGAAATTAATTCAGCACAAATGAAAAAAATATTAATACTTATATTACTCTCTTTATCAGTCTTTTCTAATGCTCAAGAAAAGAAATTTAAAGTAGTTTTGGATGCTGGCCATGGTGGAAAAGACCCGGGTGCTGCTAAAAACGGTTGTATAGAAAAACATATAGCATTAGATGTAGTTTTAAGAATTGGAAAGATTTTAGAAGCTTATCCAGAATTTGATGTAAAATACACTAGAACAACTGATGTTTTCATTCCTTTAACTGATAGAGCTAAAATAGCTAACGATTTTGAAGCCGATTTATTTGTATCTGTACATTGTAATTCGTCAGTTTCACCAAAACCTTTTGGTGCTATGACTTTAGTTATGGGATTATCTAGAACTGGTATGAACTTCGAAATTGCCAAAGCAGAAAATGCCGTAATTTCTTTAGAGGAAAACTACAAAGAAAAGTATGAAGGTTTTGATCCCAATAATCCAAATACTCAAATTGGTTTGAAAATCATGCAAGAAGAAACTTTAATGCAAAGTATCGATTTTGCTAGTGCGGTTCAAAACTATTTTAAAAATTCTTTACAGCGAAAAGATTTAGGTATGCATCAACAACCGCTTTGGGTTTTAGATGCTACAGTTATGCCAGGCGTTTTAATTGAATTAGGTTTCTTGAGTAATTTTCAAGAATCAAAATACATGAAATCTGAAGAAGGAAAATCTAACTACTCTCAAATTATTGCTCGTTCTATTATAGACTATAAAAACAATCTAAAAGGTACAAATTCAATTCCAAACGAATTAAATATAAAAGAACCAATTATTATTGAACCAGAAATTGTGGTAGTTACTACAGATTCCTCTACAGTTGCTACTACAACTACAGTTGAAGCTATTCCAGCAGGTTCGGGTTATAAAGTACAAATTAGTTTCAGTAACAAAAAATTAGAATTAACACCTGAAAATTTTAACGGATTAACTAATATTACAGTATTTGAAACGAACGGTGGATACAAATATTATTATGGTGAAGGAAGTATGGAGACGTGTAAAAAATTATTAGCGGAAGCCAAATTAAAAGGATATAAATCTGCTTTTATAGTAGAATCAAAATAACAAAATGACAAAATTAACCCAATTACTTTTTATACTTTTATTTTCTATCATGGCGCAATCTCAAACTAAAAAGTTTAAGGTTGTTTTAGATGCGGGTCATGGTGGAAAAGACTATGGAGCAACGTATCATGGAAATATCGAAAAGAAAATTTCATTAAACACGGTTCTTAAAGTTGGTGAAATTTTATCAAAAGAAGCAAATATAGAAGTTGTTTACACTAGAAAAACAGATGTTTTTGTAGAATTAAATGAACGTGCTAATATCGCAAACAGATCCAAAGGCCATTTATTTGTTTCTATGCATTGTAATGCAAACGATAATCAAGCAGCAGCCGGAAATGAAACTTATGTTATGGGAGTTACCCGAAATGCAGCTAATTTAGAAGTTGCAAAAAAGGAAAATGCCGTAGTAACGTTAGAAAACGATTATAAAATTAAATATGATGGTTTCGATCCAAAATCGCCAGAATCGGTGATGGGAATTTCTATCATGCAAGAAGAAAATATTCAACAAAGTATTGATATTGCTGGAAAAGTACAACAAGCTTTTACAAAATTCACCACAAGTAAAAACAGAGGAGTAAAGCAAGCGGGTTTCTTAGTTTTAAGAAAAATTATAATGCCACGCGTGTTAATCGAAATGGGTTTCGTATCTAATAAAGATGAAGGTGCTTTTTTAAATTCCCCTGATGGTCAAAATAAATTAGCAGAAGCTATTGCAAAAGCTATATTAGAATATAGAGATGATTTTTTTAAATTAGAATCACCAGTTACGCCTAAAAAAGAGGAACCAAAAAAAGATATCGTTAAAAAAGACGACCCTAAAAAAACAACTGTAAAACTATCAACTGACAATAAAGCAGCTATTGACGGAGTTACTTTTAAAATTCAAATATCAGCAAGTGGTAAAAAGCTAGAAACTTTACCAAAAAACTTCAAAGGACTAAATTCGATTTCTATCGAAAAAGAAAATTCAATTTATAAATATTTTTATGGTTCTACAACTTCATTGGCTACAGCAAAACAATTGTTAGAAGAAGCAAAAGCAAAAGGTTATTCTTCTTCGTTTATAGTGCCTATAAAAAATGGTAAAAAAATTAAATTAAGCGAGGCAATCAAATAAATATTGCTATTTTTGTTTTTTTAAATCTTATTATATTTTGAAAATTACAAGAGAAATCAAAGTTGCCGTTTTAGTTATTTTATCCATAGTATTATTTTACTGGGGTTTTGTTTTCCTTAAAGGGAGAAATTTATTCGATAACAGCAATAAATTATACGCCGTTTATGATAATGTGGCTGGGTTAGTAGTGTCTGCTCCAGTAACAATTAACGGTTTAAACATAGGAAAAGTTAGTACTATTGAAATATTACCCGATGGTAAAATGAAAGTAGAATTAATAATTACTAATGAACAAATTCAAATTGCTAAATCGAGCATCGCTCAAATTATGGATTCTGGTTTAATAGGTGGTAGAGAAATCGCTATCATTAATAATTTTTCTGATAAAAATTATACAGAATCAGGCGATACTTTACAAACATCAGCTAAATTAGGATTAACTGCCGAATTAGCCAATCAAATCGGACCAGTAAAAGATAAAGTTGAAATTCTTCTAGAAAATGCAAATAAATTAATAGAAAATTTAAATGCTACTTTAGATGCTTCTACACAACAAAAACTAAAATCTGCAATTGCATCATTAGAAGTTACAATGGCAGAATTTGGACAAGCTTCGAAAAGTATAAACGGAATTTTAGATGATAATAAATCGAAATTAAATACAATGGTAACTAATTTCGAAAAAACATCTAGTAATTTAAATGCTATGTCGAGTTCTTTAGAAAAAGCGGATTTAGGTGCAACAGTTAAAAAACTGGAAGCTACACTAACAAGTGTAAACGGAATTATGGCAAACTTAGAGCAAGGTAAAGGTACGATGGGTAAATTATTAAGCGATGATGCCATGTATACTAATTTGACTAAAACCTCAAAAGAATTAGAATTACTTTTACAAGATTTAAGATTAAATCCTACACGATATGTAAATGTGTCTGTTTTCGGTAAGAAAAACAAACCTTATACAACACCAACTACTGAAACAATTATTGAACAACCTAAAAACTAAACTTATGAGTTTTTTACCAAATATTATTTTTGCAATTGTCCTAATAGTAGGCGTTGGCTTTTTTGCTAAAAATGTTAAAAAAATAATACGAAATATTAAATTAGGACAAGACGTAAACAGAACAGACAATGCTGGCGCACGTTGGAAAAATATGGCCTTAATTGCTTTGGGACAGAAAAAAATGTTCACCAGACCAATTCCAGCAATTTTGCACTTTACTTTATATGCAGCATTTGTAATTACTCAAATTGAGTTATTAGAAATTATTGTAGATGGACTTTTTGGAACACATCGTTTCTTTAAAACTGGTTTAGGCGGATTTTATACGTTCTTAATTAGTTTTATTGAAATCCTTTCTTTATTAGCTTTACTTGCTACTGTGGCTTTTTTATCGAGAAGAAATTTATTAAAATTACCTCGTTTTAATAAAGCAGAAATGTTAGGTTGGCCAACAAAAGATGCGAACTTAATCTTAATCATGGAAATTGTTCTAGTAACTTGTATTTTCACCATGAACGGAACAGACGAAGTTTTATATTCATTAGGGAAATCTCATTTTGAAGGAACAGGTTCATTTAATTTTGCCATTTCTCAAAATCTAGGACCTGCTTTATTTGGTGGTATGAGCGAAAGTGCATTACACATTTTAGAAAGAGTAGGATGGTGGGGACATTTATTAATGGTAATCGCTTTCTTAAATTATTTATATTTTTCTAAACATTTACATATTTTATTAGCGTTCCCTAACACATTTTTTGCCGATTTAAATCCAAAAGGTCAATTCGACAATTTAGAAAGTGTGACGAATGAAGTAAAATTAATGATGGATCCAAATGCAGATCCGTTTGCAGCACCAGCAAATCCTGATGCCGTTCCTGCAAAATTCGGAGCTTCAGATGTTCAAGATTTAAATTGGGTACAATTATTAAATGCTTACACATGTACTGAATGTGGTCGTTGTACTTCATCATGTCCAGCAAATATTACAGGTAAGAAATTATCGCCTCGTAAAATTATGATGGATACACGTGACAGATTAGAAGAAGTTGGAAAAAACATGGATGCCAATAATGGTATTTTTGTTCCAGATAATAAATCTTTATTAAACGATTACATTACTCCAGAAGAACTTTGGGCTTGTACATCTTGTAACGCTTGTGTGGAAGAATGTCCAATCAATATTAGTCCTTTATCTATTATTATGGATATGAGACGTTATTTGGTTATGGAACAAAGTGCGGCACCAATGGAATTAAACGCTGTGATGACCAACATTGAAAATAACGGTGCACCATGGCAATACAACCAACAAGATAGAGTAAACTGGAGAAACGAAGCATAAATAATTAGTACGGACAAGTCGAGACTTGTCCCTTCAACACAAATAACTACTACAACAACTAAGCATGAAAAAAGAAGAAATTGAAGGGAAATTACAAGAATTAACCGTAAATGGAGAGCATTTAAGCCCAATATTACCGGAAGGAATTAAAAATTACCTGATTGATATTGACGGAACTATTTGCGATGATATTCCGAATGAAGAACCGGAAAGAATGGCTACGGCAAAAGTTTATCCAGATGCATTAGCAACATTGAATAAATGGTACGATGAAGGTCATGTGATTTTCTTTTTTACGTCTCGTACAGAAGCACATAGAGAAGTTACAGAAATTTGGTTAAGAGATCATGGTTTCAAATATCATGGAATGGTAATGGGAAAACCTCGCGGTGGAAATTACCATTGGATTGATAATCATTTGGTTAAAGCAACAAGGTTTAATGGAAAGTTTACAGATTTAGTTGAAAAAGATGTAAAAATTCAAGTTTTTGATGATGAATTAAACGATTAATTCATTAAAAAAAAGGAAACTAAGTAGAAACTGAAATACATTCAGTTTAAATAACAGAACAAACATAAAATTATATGTCAGAAAATTTAGTAGTACCAACAATGGCCGAAATGATGGCACAAGGACAAACACCAGAAGTTTTATTTTGGGTTGGTTGTTCAGGTAGTTTTGATGATAGAGCAAAAAAAATAACAAAAGCATTTGTTAAAATATTAAACAAAGCTAATGTTCCTTTTGCTGTTTTAGGTACGGAAGAAAGTTGTACTGGTGATCCTGCAAAAAGAGCTGGAAATGAATTTTTATTTCAAATGCAAGCCATGATGAATATTGAAGTCATGAATGCTTATGAAGTAAAAAAAATAGTTACTGCTTGTCCACACTGTTTCAATACTATTAAAAATGAGTATCCAGAATTAGGTGGAAAATACGAAGTAGTACATCATACAGAATTTCTAAAATCATTATTAGATTCAGGAAGATTAACTATTGAAGGTGGACAATTCAAAGGAAAACGTATTACATTTCATGACCCTTGTTATTTAGGTCGTGCTAACAATATTTACGAAGCTCCAAGAGATTTAATTCAAAAATTAGATGCTGAGTTAGTGGAAATGAAACGTTCTCGTGCCAACGGTTTATGCTGTGGTGCTGGTGGAGCGCAAATGTTTAAAGAACCAGAAAAAGGTGATAAAGACATCAACGTAGAAAGAACTGAAGATGCTTTAGAAACGCAACCAGAAATTATTGCCGCAGGTTGCCCATTTTGTAATACGATGTTAACTGACGGAATTAAAAATAAAGAAAAAGAAGGCTCAGTTCAGGTAATGGATATTGCAGAATTGATTGCTAATGCTCAAGATTTATAAGATGAAAAATTTTCTATTTTTATTGCTGTTTTGTCAGATTAGTTTAGCTCAAAAAATTTCAAAAGATAATTTGCTAAATAAAATGTCAGATGAGATTTGTACAGAAATGAAAACCAAAAAAATTGATAAGAGTAATTTTGAGGTGACATTAGGTATTGTGATGATGAAAAGCATTAACAATAATAAACAAAATGTTGAAAAATTTTATGGCAATAAGATGTATGGCGAAAATGGTGTTATTGAAAAAATAGGTGAGGATTTAGGTTCTGTCATGATTACGAGATGCCCTGATATGTTTGAAAAACTGAATGATATTGGCGCTTTAGAAAAATATTATGATGATATAGAAAAGGAAGAATTAGTTGAAGTAGATTCAGCGGAAGTAGCTGATGAAAATTTTCAGACTATAACAGGAAATTATACGGGTACCACTTCTGAAGGTTTTTATACCATTCAAATTACAGAAAGTAACGGAAAAACAAATAAAATAATTTTATTAGATAAGTTTGATAATTCGTTTTTAATAACAGATAAAGTCTTAAAATTAAACGATAAAATTAAAGTTTCATTTTATGAAGCAGAACTTTTTGATTCAAAATTAAACTTATTTGTAAATACTAAAATAATTACAGATATACAAAAAATATAATGTACACACCATTCGAAAATTTACCAGAAGATTCTAAAATTTGGATTTACCAATCGAACAGAAAATTATCTGACGAAGAAGTAACAGCTATTGATACTAAATGTCAAGAATTTGTAGAAAATTGGGCTGCTCACGGCACCAGTTTAGAAGCTTCATTTCTTTTAAAATATAATCGTTTTATCATTTTTGCAGTCAATCAAGAAGTGCAAGCAGCTACAGGTTGTTCTATTGATGCTTCAGTTCATTTTATTCAACAATTAGAACAAGAATTTCAAATCGAACTTCTTGATAAAATGAATGTTACCTACAAGATAGGAGAACACATCGCACATAAAACGCTTATCGATTTCAAAAAAATGGCAAAAGAAAAAGCAGTAACCTCAAAAACTATTGTTTTTAATAACTTGATAAATACCGTTGGAGAATTAGAAGAATTTTGGGAAGTTCCAGCCGAAGAAAGTTGGCACAGTAGATTTTTTTAAAAAAAAATACCTAACTTTGGAATCATCATTAGTTTTAGTAACTTTTGATGATTTTTTGTAATTATAAATTTTGGCAAGAATATTGATTTAAAGATATTATCTAATCAATTTGAAAATTCGTGGCAAAATGCATTACATTTAAATAACTATTTGAAAAATTTTACATGAAGCGATTAATTATTTTATTTATAGTTTTTAGCCAAACCATATATAGTCAAAATAAAATTAACACTCAACCCGAACAAGTTTGGGTAGATAGTACTTATAACTCACTTTCTTTTGAAGAAAAAGTAGGTCAATTATTCATGATTGCCGCTTATTCCAATAAAAAAGAAGATCACGCTAAAGATTTAGACAAATTAATTACCAAATATAAAATTGGTGGATTAATCTTTTTTCAAGGTGGACCAAATCGTCAAGCGAAATTAACCAATCGTTTTCAAGAGAAATCTAAAATCCCAATGCTTATTGGTATCGATGCTGAATGGGGTTTAAGCATGCGAATTGATTCTACTCATTCGTATCCATGGAACATGACTTTAGGTGCAATTAAAGACAATTCTCTTCTAGAGAAAATGGGAATGCAAATGGCTGATCAATCGAAAAGATTAGGCATTCATTTCACATTCGGACCAGTAGTGGATATCAATACCAATCCAAAAAACCCAATCATAGGAAATCGTTCTTTTGGTGAAACTAAAGAAAACGTAGCTGAAAAAGCAGTGGCTTATATGCGCGGCTTACAATCGTATGGCGTTTTTGCAACTGCGAAACATTTCCCTGGTCACGGTGATACTTCAACGGATTCACATCACGCATTACCAACAGTAGATTTCACAAGAGAACGAATTGATGAAGTAGAATTATATCCTTATAGAGAATTGATTAAGAATGGTTTAGCGAGTGTAATGGTCGCGCATTTGAATGTGCCAAGTATTGAACCTCGTGAAAATTATCCTTCTTCTTTATCAGAAAAAGTGGTGACAGATATTTTAAAAAATCAATTAAAATTTGAAGGCTTAATTTTTACTGATGCTTTAAATATGAAAGGCGCGAGTAACTTCAAACAACCCGGAGATATTGATTTAGCTGCTTTTCTAGCTGGAAATGATGTATTGCTTTTTGCAGAAAATGTGCCAACAGCAATTGAAAAATTCAAACAAGCTTTTAAAGAAAATGTATTCACAGAAGAAAGATTGGCGTATTCAGTTAAGAAAATTTTAAAATACAAATACAAAGCAGGTTTAAATAATTACTGTCCAATTGAATTTGAAAATTTATATACGGATTTAAACAAGAAAGAATACAAGGCTTTAAACTTGGAAATGTATGAAAATGCCATTACAGTTCTAAAAAACGAAGAAGAAATCATTCCAATCAAAAATATTGAAAAAGAAAAGATTGCTTTTGTAAAAATTGGCGATGGTGATGGAACTTTTTTTATTCAAAAATTAAAGGAATATGCCGAAATTGATGTAATCGAAACAAAAAATCTAGATTCTCTTTTAGTAGAAATTAAAAACTATTCTAAGGTAATTGTGGGATATCATAAACCAGAAGGTATTTGGAAGAAAAACGAAATGACTTTCAATGAAATCAATTGGATTGATAAAATCTCAAAACACAATAAAACGATTGTTACGTTTTTTACTAAACCTTATTCTTTATTAAGAATTCCAACTTTTGAAAATACGGAAGGCTTAGTTGAAGCGTATCAAAATAATGAGTTTTCACAAATTGTTGCAGCAGAAATTATTTTTGGAGCTAAAAAAGCTAAAGGGGTTTTGCCTGTTTCTTTAAAAAAAAACTTTAGCGCAAATGACGGAATTCCTACTAAAAATATTCAAAGATTAGGATTTGCTTTTCCCGAACAAGTAAATATGAATTCGGAAGTTTTAGCAAAAATTGATGCTATTGCCAATAATGCCATAAAAAGCAAAGCAACTCCAGGAATGCAAATTTTGATAGCTAGAAGAGGTCAAGTCGTTTATAGAAAATCTTTTGGATATCATACGTATGACACGATTCAAAAAGTTAAAAATTCTGATTTATACGATTTAGCTTCTTTAACAAAAGTATTGAGCACGCTGCCAAACATCATGCAAGATTACGAAAAAGGAAACATCAACTTTAAAACTACTTTGTCGGAACTTATTCCTAGTTATAAAAAATCAAACAAAGCGGATATTAATCTTTTAGATATGTTAACGCATCAAGCAAAGTTGCCAGCTTGGACGCCTTTTTACGCGAAAACATTAGATACTTTAAAAAAACCAAGTGCAAAATATTATAGAGACTTTAAATCAAAAGAATTTCCTTTTAAGGTTTCAAATAATTTATATTTAAGAAAAGATTATAATGATACCATTATAAATTTCATAAAAGACACAGAATTATTACCATATAAACAATACAAATACAGCGATTACACGTTCATTTTATTGAAAGAATACTTAGAAAAATCTCAAAATAAAACTTTAGACAGAATATCTGAAGATAATTTTTACAAAAGTCTAGGAGCAAATACTTTAACTTATAATCCATTAGATAAGTTCGAATTGAATAACATAACACCTTCAGAAATTGATACTTATTTCCGATATGAAACGGTTCACGGTTATGTTCACGATATGGCTGCCGCAATGCAAAACGGAGTTGGTGGTCATGCAGGTTTGTTTTCTAATTCACTAGATGTAGCAAAAATGATGCAAATGTATTTGCAAAAAGGAAGTTATGGCGGAACCACTTATTTTTCTCCAGAAACTTTTGATGCGTTTAATACTTGTTATTTCTGTAAAATTGGAAATAGAAGAGGCGCTGGTTTTGATAAGCCACAATTAGGTAACGAAGGTCCAACTTGTGGTTGTACTAATAAATCAAGTTTTGGACATACTGGTTTTACTGGAACTATGGTTTGGGCTGATCCAGAAGAAGAATTGGTTTATGTTTTTCTTTCTAACCGAACGTATCCAGATGCCAATATCAATAAATTATCCAAATTGAACATTCGAGAAAATATTCAGAAAATTATTTACGAATCTATAACTGATTAAGTATGATTTCAGATGCTAAAAATCCAGAGGACTATATCAATTCTTTACCAGAAGATAGAAAAGTGTATATGGAAAAATTGCGAAATGTAATTGTAAAAAATCTTCCAAAAGGCTTTCAAGAAGGAATGAATTATGGGATGATGGGATATTATGTTCCACATTCCATTTATCCAAAAGGGTATCATTGTAAACCTACTGATCCGTTACCTTTTATGGGATTTGCCTCTCAAAAAAACAGCATTAATTTTTACCATATGGGAATTTATGCAAATGCAGCATTATACGATTGGTTTGTTGAAGAATATCCAAAATATTCCACTCGTAAATTAGATATGGGAAAAAGTTGTATCCGTTTTAAAAAATTTGAAGAAATTCCGTTTGATTTAATTGGAGAATTAGTAACAAAAGTTTCAGTTGAAGATTGGATTTCAACTTATGAATCGGCGTTTATCAAGAAAAAATAAATTATGAAAATAGCAATGGTTTGTTATCCTACGTTTGGTGGGAGTGGAGTAGTAGCAACAGAGTTAGGATTAGAACTAGCTAAAAAAGGTCATGAAATTCATTTCATTACTTATAAACAACCGGTTCGTTTGTCCCTATTAAATCCGAATATTTATTTTCACGAAGTAAACGTACCAAATTATCCTTTATTTCATTATCAACCCTATGAATTGGCCTTGTCAAGTAAATTGGTAGATATGGTGAAACTTTATAAAATTGATGTTTTGCACGTACATTATGCGATTCCACACGCTTATGCAGGTTATATGGCGAAGCAGATGTTAGCGGAAGAAGGTATTTCATTACCAATGATAACAACACTTCACGGAACCGATATTACACTTGTAGGAAATCACCCGTTTTATAAAAGTGCTGTTACATTTAGCATCAATAAATCCGATTTTGTTACGAGTGTTTCAAATAGTTTACGAGAAGACACTTATAGATTATTCGATTTGAATAAAGAAATACACGTTATTCCAAACTTCATAGAAATTGAAGATGTTATCCACGAAAAATCAATTTGTCAACGTTCTGTAATAGCAAATTCTAATGAAAGAATTATTACCCATATTTCGAACTTTAGAAAAGTAAAAAACATTCCAGATGTGGTAAAAGTTTTTTATAATATTCAAAAAGAAATTCCTTCTAAATTAATGATGGTTGGAGAAGGTCCGGAAAAGGCAATTGCCGAAAAATTATGTGAAGATTTAGGTATTTCTGATAAAGTAATCTTTTTTGGAAACAGTAATGACATCAATCAGATTTTAAAATATTCGGATTTATTTTTATTACCTTCTGAAACAGAAAGTTTCGGATTAGCTGCATTAGAAGCGATGGCGTTTAAAGTTCCAGTAATTTCTAGTAATTCAGGTGGAATTCCAGAAGTAAACGAAGAAGGAATTTCAGGATTTTTGAGTGATGTTGGCGATGTAGAAAGCATGAGTAAAAATGCCATTGCAATTTTAAAATCAGAGGAAACATTAAATCAGTTTAAGAAAGCTGCTTTTGAAGTTGCGAAAAAATTTGATATCAAAAACATTCTTCCTTTGTATGAAGATTTATATAATAAAGCCATTAATTTAGAATCATAAATATGAATAATTTTAAAAAAATAATATCACTTCTTAGTCTTACAATTCTATTTATGTCATGTAAACCTAAGCAATTAATTGTTGACGAAAATGATGTATATCAAGTGGTGTATAAAAGTCAGATTGGTGGAAAAAAAGAGAAATCGAATTTAATTATCAAAAATTATGAAGATTTTAATGCTTTAATATCTGAATTAAATATTGGTGAAGAAGAATTTGAAAAACTATTAGGTATCGATTTAGAAAAACACGATTTATTAGTTTGTTTTTTAGGAGAAAAAAATTCTGGAGGTTATGATATTGATATCGATAAAGTAAAATTTTCTCAAAGTACTTCAGAAGTAAGCTTAAAAGAAATTGTTCCTGAGAAAAACGCAATGGTAACTTCAGTAATAACTGCTCCTTATATTTTTGTCACTTTACCGAAAAATAAAGCAATAGTTATAAAATAAAAAAAAGCCTTTCATATTGAAAGGCTTTTTTGTGTCTTTTAGTTAGAATCTGTATCTTATTCCTAATGCAATATCTGGACCGAAATCTTCATTTACTTTGTCAGTGAAATAAATTTCTGGTCTAAAATCTAAAGATAATTGAATTGGCACATCAAAGTTGTATTCAATACCAATATCACCAGCTGCAAAAGCATAAGTATAACTATCATTATATTTAACGCCACTAATATTATAATTGTAGCTATCATTTGCTAATCCACCACCTACACCAGCAAACCAATTGAATCCACCATCAATATTCCAAACCCATTGGTATAATCCAGTTAATTTAACTCCATTGTTATCAAATCCTCTACCGTAATAATTTGTTCTATTTCGCCAACCTAAATCAAATTCTAAACGATTATTTTTTGACAATCCTCTTTGATAAGAAACCTCACCACCAAAACCGTCATTGTCTCCTAGTCTTAGTCCTAAAGCATTTTTAGAAATGTCTTGAGCTTGTACAAATACTGTTCCTAACAGCAAAAATGCAAATAAAAATGTTTTTTTCATAAATGTGAATTTAAGATTAATTACAAATATAACGGCTTTAGTAAGAAAATAGTATGCTAATTAACGTTAAAAGTATCTAAAAATTCTTCTTGATTTTGTGTATTACTTGCAGGAATTCCCAATTGAGAGGCAACTGCAGCGTCTAAACTATAAGTTGTTAAGGTGTTTGTATAAACCACACCAATGGTTTTACAAATGTACTGAGTAGAAGTAACAACATCTTGTGGTTGTAAAACGGTAATAGTAACTGGAATACCAGCAAATACTTGAGTTGTGGTTACTTTTAAATTCAAAATAATCTTTGTCGATTTCACATTTGTATAAGTGTCACTGTTTGGAGAAGTGTAATTTGCAAAGTTTTCTCCACCAACTGATTTTAACTTATATTCAATAGTTAATGGCATACCATTAAAGTCTTGTGAAAAAGTACCAGTTTTTTCATTTATAAGTTCTCCTGAAGTAGCATATTCCTTAAAAATGATAAAGTCAACAACACTAAGATCTAAACCAATTGGTAAAGTTTGACCTTGAGCTAAATTTAAACTTCCAGTTAGCAACAATTTACCATTATCTTTCCTCAAATTATTATTGTTTAAGGATGAAGAATAAAAACCAGTAGGTGTATTGTTTTGAGTTCTAAATTCTTTATAGGTGTGTGTACCAATTGTTTCATCTCCAAAAACATATAAATGATCATTTGTAGTAGTAGCTCCAACAACAATATAATCCCAATAATTTCCATTATTTAAAGGTAATGCATTTGTAAAATCACTTGTTTCAGTTACAGAAGGCGTTACATCATTATCACTTGAACAAGAGAATAATGAAACACTTAAGATAATTAATAATATTTTTTTCATTTTAGTAGTTTTTTGCTAATATAAAAAAAACATTCGATATTTTTGTTTAAAATTTAACAGATGGCAAATTCAATTGGAAAGCTTTTTACACTTACAACTTTTGGTGAATCTCATGGTGCTGCTTTAGGCGGAATTATTGACGGTTGTCCTTCAAACATAACTATCGATTTGGATTTTATTCAATCTGAGTTAGATAGAAGAAAACCAGGGCAATCAAAAATCGTAACCCAAAGAAAAGAAGCGGATGAAGTAAAGTTTCTATCTGGAATTTTTGATGGGAAAACTACAGGAACTTCTATCGGTTTTATCATCGAAAATGAAAATCAAAAATCCAATGATTACGACCATTTAAAAGATACATTCCGACCAAGTCACGCCGATTTCACATACGATAAAAAATATGGGAACCGTGATTATAGAGGTGGTGGAAGAACATCTGCAAGAGAAACTGTCAATTGGGTTGTGGCTGGTGCTATTGCGAAACAAATTATTCCAGAAATTAAAATTAATGCCTTTGTTTCCTCTGTTGGAGAAATATTTATCAATAAACCTTACCAAGATTTAGATTTTAATTTAATCGAATCGAATCCAGTTAGATGTCCAGATTTAGAAAAAGCTTCTGAAATGGAAGAATATATTCTAAAAATTAAAAAAGAAGGCGACACTGTTGGAGGAACTATTACTTGTGTCATTCAAAATGTTCCGATTGGTTTAGGTGAACCAATTTTCGATAAATTACATGCGCAATTAGGTAAAGCGATGTTGTCTATTAATGCTGTAAAAGGTTTTGAATACGGTGGCGGATTTTGTGCTGCAAAAATGAAAGGAAGCGAACACAACGATTTATTTAATGAAGACGGAACTACAAAATCAAACTTATCTGGAGGAATTCAAGGTGGAATTAGCAACGGAATGGATATTTATTTTCGAGTTGCTTTCAAACCAGTTGCCACATTACTACAAAAACAAGACGTTTTAACCAACGATGGAAAAATCGTAGAACAACAAGGAAAAGGACGACATGATCCTTGTGTAGTTCCAAGAGCTGTACCAATTGTAGAAGCTTTAGCCGCAATGGTTTTAGTTGATTTTACTTTGTTGGATAAGGCAAGTAAATAAATAGTTAAATAATATTCAATACTAGTAAAAAAAAGCTTGATGTTTTTACATCAGGCTTTTTTTGTAACTATTTTACATATTTATTTATAATATATTGACTAACGGGTTTTAATGCTTTTCCAGTTTCTGGATGAAGACCGTGTGTGTTAAAAAATTCTGGTTTTCCATTTACTTTACAATACCAATATAATGGCTTCTCATTTTTAAAAAATGTAGTGGTGTCTGAAACTTCTATTTTGATTAATTGACTTTTATTTTCATCAAATGGAATTATTTCAGATTGCATCATAAATCCCTTCTGTTTATCACTTTGGCAATCCACAACTTCAAAATGATTCTTTTGCCATTGCATACATTCTGGTTCTGAAAAAACAATACTTTTTCCAGCATAACCAACTGAACCAATTCCAATCAATCCAAAAAATCCAATTGCAATTTTCTTTTTTAAATTATTTCTTGATTCTGTTGTTTTAATTTCTAAATGAGATGTATTTCTTTCTTTTTCATTTGTATTTAATTCTACTATTTCCACTTCTTCACTTAAAGATTGAACACCAAAAGACTTAGCGTTAAAAACACGAAATGGTCTTGGTTTAAAATCCACTAAAAGTGCTGTAATATTTATGGCTTCTATATCAGTTAAATCTGTTTCCTTTTTTAGAAAAGTTTCAATTGGTCTAAACTTGTCAGTATTTGCTTGAAGTTTGTTTTTATTTGAAGCGTCAAAATCAAAACCAAATAGGAACTTAAAACTATTTAAATCATCTGAATTAGTTGAGGTTTTAAGTTTCTCTTCACATAATTGTCTGAGTTTAGCTCTTGATGGTGAAATCAAAAAACTCGAATATATACCTTTCTTTTCTTCTTCAAATTTTGCTTTTATAGCTTCTTTATATCTCTCTAAACTCTCTGTTTTTGTTATCATGATAGGAATTATTAGGAATCTCTGGGAATTAACGGAATTTCAGGAATTCCTTATAAACACTCACTCAAAAACGTAATTCCTTTGCTTCAGAATCAGTTATCGTTTTAACTAGCTATTAAAACAAATGTACAAAACTGATTTAAAAAAAGTGCTGCTATACAAGACTGAATTTTTATTCGGGAAGTATAACTTGAAAGTTTTGTTTTAGCACACTTACACTTCCCAAACAAAGAGTACTCAAAATTATTGTTGGTAAAACAACACAATTATCGCATTCGGAATAGTTCCGAACAGCCAAACTTATGTCAATTTTTAAATTTCATGATTATGAAAAGAGTTTTATACATTGCAATTATTGCAGGATTTGTTACATCATGTACGAACGATAGCGCAGAAGAATTTTTACCTCAAAATAAAAAAATAGAAACATCAGATTTTTCTTCAATGGAAAAAGATTTTGATTCTCTAGATACAGGAGGTCAAGGTGGAACTACTCCAATAAAACCACCAAAACCATAATTATTAATACTAAATAGTTTTTGTATTTAATTTAGAATCTTTAATTTCGGGGAATGATATTTAAAAAATATATTCTCCGAATTTTTTTATGTTTCACAACAATGGTATTTCTATTTTGTGATACAATTCCTCAAGAAAACACTACTTATCAATTGTATTTTGATAAAGCAGAAAAAGATTTTGAAAAGCAAAATCACACGCAAGCTTTTTATAATTATGAAAAAGCAAAAGCCTCTTGTAATATTGATTTAGAAAAAGAGAAAATTATTTATTGTTTAAGTCAAATGTCGACTATTCAAATGCGTCAATCTGATTATGCAGGAAGCGAGTCAAGTGCTACGGAAGCTTTAAGTTTTTTTTCAGACAACACGAATTTAGATTATAAAGCGTTTATTTATAATATGTTAGGTTTGGATTATTTAGAACAAAACAATTATGAAGAATCGTTAATTAATTACAAGAAATCATTAAGTATTACAAAAACAGAAATATCTAAACTTATTATCCAAAATAACATAGCTTATATTTTCTTAAAGCAAGGTAAGTTTCATGCAGCCAAAAACATTTTGGAACCCCTAAAAAATAAGGATTCATTAAAAAAGAAACCATATGAATTAGCTAGAGTATTAGATAATTTAGGATATGCAAAATTTAAAATAAAAGATAAAACAGCAATTAATGATTTATTACATGCAAAACAAATAAGAGAAGAAAAAGAAGATGATATTGGTTTAACGGCTACTTCTATGCATTTAGCTGAATATTATGAGGGTTCGGATGTTTTTTTGGCTAAAGAACACGCCTTAAATGCTTTTAAATATGCTTCTAAAGTTGAAAACTCTGACGATAAACTAGAAGCGTTACAGTATCTGGCAAGAGTCTCAAACGGAGAAGATTCTAAAAAATATGCGATACATTCTTTTCTTTTAAATGATAGTATTAAAAAGGTAAAACAGCAGGCAAAGAATCAATTTGCTAAAATAAAATATGATTCTAAAAAAGCTATTGCCGAAAGTCAAAGACAGAAACAATTGAAAGAGTATTTCATATTTGGAATTTTATTTCTTTTGGTATTTAGTCTCATTATTTATTACAGAATTAAAAAGAAAAACAAGAAAAGAATTAAAGAAACAGTTTATCATACTGAAACTCGAATTTCTAAAAAACTTCATGATGAGTTAGCAAATGATGTACATAATGCCATTGCTTTTGCTGAAACACAGGATTTAGAGAATCCAATAAATAAAGAAACATTATTAGGAAATTTAGACACAATTTATATTCGTGCCAGAAATATATCAAGTGAAAATAAGGATATTGATACTGGAGAAAATTATCTAGAAAAATTAAAAGCAATGATTGCTTCGTATAACTCTAACAGTACAAATGTAATTTTAAATACAGCTTCATTTGAAGACAAAAATACAAGTAAAGAAATTAAGATTACCATGTATAGAGTACTACAAGAATTAATGGTTAATATGAAAAAACATAGCCATTGTTCAATTGTTAGTATAGGTTTTAAATCCAATAAAAAAGCAATAGAAATTAATTATTCTGACAATGGAATTGGAAGTGCCAATTTGTTAAATTTAAAAAATGGTCTTCAAAATGTGGAAAACCGTATTTTTTCTATCAATGGAACAATTAAATTTGACACAGAATCCGATAAAGGATTTAAAGTTAAAATTGGGATACCTAAATAAATAGACTATATGTTTAAAAAAGTTTTAATTGCAGAAGATTTTGATAGTATTAATATCGCCGTAAAACAAACACTAGAGCAACTTGGTGTGGAAGAAATTCATTATGCAAAATACTGTGATGATGCTTTATTAAAGTATAAAAAAGCTATTCAAGACAATGAACCATTTGATTTGTTAATTAGTGACTTATCTTTTGTTGCTGATTATAGAAAAGTGGAAATTCCTTCAGGAGAAAAACTTATTGAAGTAATTAAAAAATTAAATACAGACATTAAAGTAATTGTGTATTCTGTTGAAGATAAATCATATACTATTAAGTCATTGTTTGAAAATCAAAATATTGATGCTTATGTACATAAAGGAAGAAATAGCATTAGCCAATTAAAGACAGCTATTGAAAGTTTGTTATATAACAAAAAATTTATTTCTCCAGAATTAGCGCATATTTTACAAAGTAAATCAACAAATGAAATTGATAATTATGATATTGAATTATTAACTCATTTAGCAAATGGTGTAGCTTTGGAAGAGATGGAACCTCTTTTTAAAAAACTAAATATTTCTCCTAATAGTAAAAGCACTATTGAAAAAAGAGTGGCTAAACTTAAAGATTACTTCAAAGCAAATAATAATATTCATTTAATTGCTATCACAAAAGATTTAGGTATTATCTAAAAATTTTATCATATGAAAAAATAAGCGCTTTACGGATTCCCGTATGGAATAACTTTTTATTGGTTTTAAGTTTGTTTTTATAAATTTTAAAAACAAAAATCATGAAAAAAGTAATGTTTATTTTGATTGCATTATCATTAATCTCTTGTTCAACAACTAAATCGGGAACAGCAAAAACAATGGATATTGTTGGTTCAGGTGTAATTCACAAACCCGTAATTGTCGATTTAGATGTTAAACAAGAAAAAGCTTCAAAAACTGTTGTATTAACCAATGTACTTTCATTAGATAATGCCAAAAATGAAGCCGTTAGAGAATTATTAAAAGAAAAAAGTGCAGACATTTTAGTTGAACCAACATTTGATTCAAAAACTAAAAATGGAAAAACAGAATTAACGGTTTACGGATGGACAGCAAACTACAAAAACTTCCGACAAGTTGAAGAAAAAGACATAAAACTACTTGAAATCTCACCGAGTTTAAGAAAAGCAGAAACTTATCAACCAGTTGTAGAAAAAAAGAAAGGAAAAGGACTTGGTTGGGTAATCGGTGGAGCAGCCATATTGGTAGGAGCAATAATTGCAACTTCTGGTACAAACTAAAAATACAAAAAAAAAGACTCTGTTTTAAGTATTAAAGCAGAGTTTTTTTGGTTTACGGATTCCCGTAAGGAAACATTTTTTTATCGTTATAAGTTTGTTCTTATCTCAAATTAGTTTTAAAATGAAACAAGTCATTATGAATAAAATGATACTAATTTTAATGTTTATTTACTGTTCTTGTAAGAATAATAATGTAGTTTATGATAACTCTATTATGATAGATTCAAGTTCAATTGTAGTGGACACTTCTTCATCTAATAATAAGAATTCAATGGATGATACGGTTGATAATCAATTACAAAGAATACAAGAAAATAGATTATCTTATGAAGAAGTCATGCAGTCAAATTCAGTTGAAGACTATGAAAATTTTATAGAACACAATCCACAACATGAAAAAATAGAAAATGTAAAAGCTAAATTTATTGATTTAAAAACGAAACAAGGCAAACATAATAAGTAACCATTTTAATGTTATTGATTTAGAGTTATAAAGTAATTATAAAAACGTTGTTTAAGCAGAACAAAAGCTACTTATTTATAAGTGGCTTTTGTATATAAAAAAAGTCCCACCGAAGCAGGACTAAAGATTTTCATCTACGGCATATAGCCTTATTGTGATAAGATTAAAGATTAGAAATTTTAATCAGTCACAAATATAGAAAAAACTTTTTCACTTAAATTACGGATTTCCACATTTGTACTAATTTTCTTTTGTTTATTTTTAGCAATTGATTTTTTAAGCGAAAGTAATGGCAAAAATTTTAGGTTTAGATTTAGGAACAAACTCAATTGGATGGGCGTTAATTGATGATGTTAAAAATAATATTATTGGAGTAGGAAGTAGAATATTTCCAATGGGAGTAATAGATTTAGGAAATGGCGACAGTGAAATTTCTAGAAATGCTAGTAGAACAGGAGCAAGAGGAGTTAGAAGGCAATTTTTCAGAAGAAGACTTCGTAAAAAAATATTATTAAAGGCACTTTCCGAAAATAATATGTGTCCAATGAATACTTCAGATTTTGAAGATTGGAAAAAAACAAAACTATTTCCATCAGATAAATTAGCGACTTGGTTTGCGTTAAATCCTTATGAATTACGTCAAAAAGCATTAAATGAAAAATTATCTTTAGAAGAAATTGGTAGAATATTTTACCATTTGATTCAAAGAAGAGGATTCTTGAGTAATAGTAGAAAAGGTGGAACTGATGATGGCGCTATATTCAAAGGTAATCCAAAAGAAGGAAAAATTGGTATTACTGAAACACAAGAAAGTATTCAAGATAAAATTTTGGGTTCTTATTTGTTTGATATTTATCCTAAAGAAAATCAACCTTTTCAAGATGGTTTAGAAAGAATTAGAAATAGATATACAACTCGAAAAATGTATGTGGACGAGTTTGAATTGATATGGAGTAAACAATCTCAGTTTCATTCCAATCTAAATGAAAATTTAAAAACAATTTTTGGAGGTAGAAAATTAGATGGTTACAAAGAAGATGGAATTTTATTTCATCAACGTCCATTGCGTTCTCAAAAACATTTAGTTGGAAATTGTTCTTTTGAACCTTCTAAAACAAAATGTCCAATCAGTGCCATTCCATTTGAGCAATTTAGAATTTGGCAATGGGTAAATACAGTAGAATACAACGGAAAGAAAATTTCGCAAGTAGAAAAAGAAAAAATTGTAGAATTTCTTTATGAAAATGAAAAACCTGATTTTAAAAAGATTAGAAAGGTAATCGGAAAAGAAAGTGCCGATTTTAAATTTAATTATAAAGACGAAGATAAAATTGTAGGAACTCATACTGTTTCAAGTTTATCAAACAAAAAATATTTTGGTAAAAAATGGTTTGAATTTTCAGAAAAAGAACAAGAAGATATTTGGCACGTTTTATATTTTTTTGATAGTAAGTCTAACTTGAAAGAATATGCCATCAAGAATTGGGATTTTAATAATGAACAAGCAGATGCAATTTCAAAATTTAATGTAAAAGATGGTTATTCTAGTTTGAGCAGAAAAGCAATTTCTAATATTTTACCGTTTTTGAAAATTGGTTTTACATATGATGTTGCAGTGGTACTTGGTGGAATTAAAAATGTTTTTGGTTCAACTTGGGAAAAATTAACTGATAATAAACGAAATTTTTTAATTGATAATGTAGAAGGGATTGTTCGTTCAAAAACCAAAGGTGGTTTTATTGATGTTATAAAAGATATTTTAAGGAATGATTATGCTATTTCAGATAATCAAATGAGAAAATTATATCATCATTCTGCCAATATTGATGTGTTAGATATATTAGAAAAGTTGCCAACAGGAAAAGAAGCAGACGCAGCAATTCAAGCGATTAGAAATCCTATTGTTATTACAGCTTTGTTTGAATTACGAAAATTGGTTAATGAACTAATTGAAGAACACGGTAAAATAGATGAAATAAAAGTGGAAATGGCTAGAGATTTAAAAATCTCAAAATCACAACGAAATAAAATTAGAAAAGAGCAAAATAGATTAGAACGAGAAAATGATAGAGTAAAGGCTAGAATTTTAGAAGAAGGAAAACGTATCACTCACGATAACATTCTACTTTACAAATTATGGGAAGAATGTAAGCGAACTTGTCCTTATACAGGAAAACCAATTTCTGTAACGCAATTGTTTTCTGGAGAAGTTCAAATTGAACATATTCATCCTTGGAGTCGTTCGTTAAACGATAGTTTTGCTAATAAAACACTTTGCTACGCAGATGAAAATCGTAAAAAAGGAAACAAAACACCTTTTGAATTTTATGGAAATGAAGAAGCGAATTGGTCAGCAATAAAAGAAAGAGCCTTGAAATTATTTTCTGATACAAAAGAATATCCAAAAGCTTATCAAAAATTTAAACAATTTGTTAAGCAAAATTTTGATGAAGATTTTTCTTCTCGACAATTAAATGATACACGTTATATAAGTAAAGAAGCTAAAAATTATTTGGCAAAAATTTGTAAAAATGTGATGGTTTCTCCTGGGCAAGCCACTTCAAACTTCCGACAAAAATGGGGTATGAATAATATCTTGAACGATGAAAACGAAAAAACTCGTGAAGATCATCGACACCATGCTGTAGATGCTTTAGTTATGGCTTGTACAAAAGTTTCTTATGTTCAAGAATTATCCAAATGGAACAGATATAATCGAAATTCTGAATTAAAACAATTTCCATTGCCTTGGGAAACATTTAGAAGAGATGCGGAAGTAGCTGTTGAAAAAATATTAATTTCTCATAAAAAAGTTTCAAACGATATTACAATTAGAACGCATAAATGTGAAAAGAACGGAAAAACACATACCAATGTTGGAGTTGCAGCAAGAGGACAATTGCATAAAGAAACTGTTTTTGGTAAACGAACATTTAATGGAGAAGTAGCCTTTCATATCAGAAAACCAATAGAAAGTTTAGAAACAGCGAAACAAATTGAAAAAGTGGTTGACGAAACAATAAAATTGCTAATTCTAAAAAGAATTAATGAATTAGGAGGTTTTGTAAAAGACAAAGTCCCAGCAAATACTTTTTTTATTGTTGATGAAAACGGAATAAAACAACCACAAATATTTTTACCGAATAAAAATGGAGCACCAGTACCAATTTTAAAAGTTAGAATGAAGGAGAATATTAGTGGTGCTGAAAAGTTAAAAGAAAATGTAAATCAATGGGTAAACCCGAGAAATAACCACCATGTACTTATTTATAAAGACGAAAAAGGTAATTTAAAAGAAGAAGTAGTTACTTTTTGGACAGTTGTGGAACGAAAAAGAACAGGTCAGTCCGCATATCAATTACCTATTGACGGAAAAGAAATTGTAACAACTTTACATATTAACGATATGTTTTTGTTAGGATTAAACGAAGATGAAATCAATTGGGATAATCCAGATTTTGAAGTTTTGAGAGAGCATTTGTATAGAGTGCAGAAATTATCATCAAAATTCTATGAATTTAGACAAGGCTCACAAGCTTCAATTCAAAATAATTTTTTACCTTTTTATAGGAGAATAACAGGTTATGGAGAAGGAATTGGAGGTTGGTTAACTCACAACCCAATAAAAGTAAAAATTTCAGTTTCAGGAAAAATTCAAAAAGTATAGTTTTGTCATTTCAAACAAAGGGAGAAATCACATAAATTAAGAATTTGTACAGTGAGATTTCTTTTAACGTTAAAATGATAATAAAAGTTTATAAGTTCCTTGACATAAAACATCAAATCTTAAACAGCCAAACCACAACGGGAAATCTCTCGATTTTCTGTTAACGGATTTCCCGTTGTGGTTTGATTAAAGATTAGAAAACACGATATTTGTAAAGTATGCAAAAGAGATGGGATGGATGTTGTGGTTTGATTAAAGATTAGAAAACACGATATTAAATAACTTATTTCCAAAATAGAAATAACTGTTGTGGTTTGATTAAAGATTAGAAAACACGATATTTGGCTTGGCGATGTGCCAACCGTGAACGTGTTGTGGTTTGATTAAAGATTAGAAAACACGATATTCAATCCAAGTTGACATACTGTTAATTAACTGTTGTGGTTTGATTAAAGATTAGAAAACACGATATTAGAACAACTAGATGAAATTTTTATAGAAGGGTTGTGGTTTGATTAAAGATTAGAAAACACGATATTAAATAATTATGTTTTAAACAGACATACTCTGTTGTGGTTTGATTAAAGATTAGAAAACACGATATTACTCACGAGTAAGGTAATTGTATTCGCCCCGTTGTGGTTTGATTAAAGATTAGAAAACACGATATTCTGATTCTGTTAATTCAGGAACTTTATTATGTTGTGGTTTGATTAAAGATTAGAAAACACGATATTGTAATAGCATCATATATGCAAATCATCATGTTGTGGTTTGATTAAAGATTAGAAAACACGATATTTGGTTTTCTTTTGTGATGATTGACTTTGCGTTGTGGTTTGATTAAAGATTAGAAAACACGATATTACCTACAAATTAAATAATTATGACTGATACGTTGTGGTTTGATTAAAGATTAGAAAACACGATATTAGTTGGTTTGTTACCTTCTAGTAATCAAAGGATTAAATTGAAATATCGTAATAAAAAATGCTTCTTTTTTGCAGTGATAAGGCAAAATTGAGGCATTTTTTGTTTTCAAAATAATTCTAATTGTGTGGGTTGAGGGGCTTTGGGAACTTCAGCTTTACCCCAAAAGTTTAATATATTTCCAAATTGCTTATCTGTAATTCTTAACACACTCACTTTTCCAAATGGAGGTAAAAGTTTATAAATTCGTTTTTCATGAACATCTGCACTTTCACTACTAGCGCAATGACGTACATATACAGAATATTGCATCATAGCAAATCCATCTTTTAAAAGATTATTCCTAAATCCAGAAGCATTTCTTCTGTCTTTTTTTGTCTCGGTTGGTAAATCAAAAAATACAAATAACCACATAATTCTATATCCGTTTAGTTCCATAATTTTGGATATTTTATTTTTTTTCGATGACCAGTATAACAGTGTTGTAAAGAACTTGCTGTTTTTTGCAAGGCAACCATGAGTGGACTTTTTTCGTCTTTAAAAAAAACTGTTCTGGTTAAAATTTGCAATAATTCAGATTTAATTAAAGTGTTTAATTCTTGTTCGTCATATTTTTGCATAATCTCAACTACCTTTTCATCAACAATTGGTCTAAAAGGTTCCATAATATCATCAGCTAAAGCAAAGGCATTGTATTTGCTTTTATGATGAATTCCTAAAGTATTTAATAAACCACTTCCAGATAAAGCTCTAGCTGTAGCTGCTCTCAGAATAGCATAACCATAATTCAAAAAATTATTGGGATAATCCCCAAATCGTTCTCGTTTAAAATTCATATCGAAAAATGATTTCCAATATTGACTTGCAGCAACTCCTTCCATATTTGTAGTATCTCCACTTAATACTTTAGAAGCTAAGAACTCAAATGAATTTTTATTTCCAGTAATAGTTTCTAAAAGTAAACCTTGATTTTTTATTTTCTCAACAATCGTTTGTTGCCAAAGCTGTTTTTTAAGTGGAATGGTAGCTTCAATTTGATTTTTAAATATTTCTTGTTGAATATGATGACTATTCAAATTCAGAAACATACCATTGGGTAAATGACTTGAATTGCAAATAATAACCGCAGTGTTATTATCAATTAGTAAATTTAATGCAGGAATACTCAAAAATATTTCTGAATTATCTATGACTAAAAAACCAATATCTTCAATTGGGATTTTACTTTCTCTAACTTCGGTTTTAATAACTAATTGTAAGTTTTTGGTAGAAAGTGATGCTTTATTTTCTAGTAAAATTGTTTTTCGTAGCATTTTTATTTCTAAGGTATTTAAAATCAATCTATTGAAATTACGGAAATCCGTAAAATGCTTAATTATTTTTAAATACTTTTATAAAAATTTATATCATTATCCAATGAAATTAAGAGCAACACTAATTTTTTTTTTAATCACTTCCTTTTTCTTCTCCCAAGTCAAACTACTTTCCTGGAATGTAGAAAACCTTGGAAAATCAAAATCTGAGGCAGATATTTCTTTTATTGCAAACACAATTAAAGACTATGATGTTGTGGCTTTACAAGAAGTTGTGGCAGGTGAGGGTGGTGCACAAGCAGTTGCTAAATTAGCGGATGAACTAAACAGAAAAGGCTCCAAATGGGATTATATTATTAGTGATCCAACAAGCAGTAGTGCTTATAAAACAGAACGCTATGCTTTTTTATGGAAAACCAGTAAATTAAAGAAGATAGGAGAGGCATGGTTAGAGAAAAAATTTAATTTAGAAATTGATAGAGAACCTTATTATTGTACATTTCAATACAATAATAAACAATTTACCATCGCAAATTTTCACGCTATAACGAAAAGTAAACAACCAGAAACAGAAATAAAATACTTCAAACTATTACCGAATCAATACCCTAATTTAAATTTACTTTTTGTTGGAGATTTTAATTGTCCACAATCGCATACAGTTTTTAATCCATTAAAAAAAATGGGGTATAATTGTGTATTTACCAATCAAAAAACATCCTTAAAAAAAGAATGTATAGAAAACGTATGTCTAGCCTCAGAATTTGACAATATCTGGTATAATTCTAATAAAATTTCTGTAAGTAATTCAAAAGTTATTCATTTTTACAACACATTTCCTTCATTAAAAGAAGCAAGAGAAATTTCAGACCATATACCTATTACAACAGAAATTCTTTGTAAATAAGTATCGTAAGACCGAAACAACTCCGTCGGTATCTAAAATATAACATCGGGATACTCTGAACCAGCTGAGTTAATCTTTTAAAATTTGGCAAAAAAACTCCTTAATTTCTTAAGGTGTTAAATGTTGGTGGGTCTCGATTGCATCGAGATACTCTGAACCAGCTGAGCTAATCTTTTAAAATTAGTCACAAAAAAACTCCTTAATTTCTTAAGGAGTTAAATATTGGTGGGCAATGAGGGGTTCGAACCCCCGACCCCCTCGGTGTAAACGAGGTGCTCTGAACCAGCTGAGCTAATTGCCCCAATAAAATGCGCTACTTCCGTATTGCGAGTGCAAATATACACCCTATTTTTATATATACAAGTAAAAATATAAAATAATTAATTAAATTTTATATCCTCTAAAATTACTTGATTCGTTTTGTTTATTATAGTTAAGGTAACTTTTTTATTTCCAGATAATTGAGATTCAATAATGTATTTTTTCCCACTTTTATAAGGAACATTACTTTTTTCGAAATCTACATCACCATTAGAAATAGCTACATCAATTTCCTTCATATTTGTCATTTTCTTAGCAAAAATACTGTCTACAACCGGAGATGTTTTGAAAGGTTTACTTCTAATATCCTTAATTACTCTGCAATTTGGGAAATAACAAAAAGTAACACCTCTAGATTCTGCTTTTGCTGATAAAAATTCACCCACAAAATAAAACCCTATTAATAATCCGAATAAGTAAAATGCTAATCTGTAACGTAATGACATGTTGTAGTAAAATTAATTTTGGCAAAGATAGAAAAAGTTAGAAGTCGTAAGTGAGAAGTTTGTAGTTTTTTATCAATTTTAATTTCAATAAGAAGATTCAAATTGTAATTTCAATTTTTATGAAAATAAAATCCTAACATAATTCTTTTAAAATGTTATTTTTATTACTTTTGAACAAAATTTTACAACAACAATTATGATTTTTGAAAGACAGAATTTAACTAACGAAGAATTAGTTTATTTATATAAAAAATTAGTAAAACCAAGACTAATTGAAGAGAAAATGTTGATCCTTTTACGTCAAGGTAAAGTATCAAAATGGTTTTCAGGTATTGGTCAAGAAGCTATTTCTGTTGGAATTACTTGTGCTTTGGATAAAGACGAATATATTTTACCAATGCATAGAAATTTAGGAGTTTTTACATCTCGTGAAATTCCTTTACACCGTTTATTTTCGCAATGGCAAGGTAAAGCTACTGGTTTTACAAAAGGTCGCGATAGAAGTTTTCACTTCGGAACTCAAGAATATAAAATTATTGGAATGATTTCGCACTTGGGCCCGCAATTAGGTGTCGCAGACGGAATCGCTTTAGCTAATAAATTAAAACAAAACGGAAAAGTTACTGCTGTTTTTACTGGTGAAGGTGCCACTTCTGAAGGAGATTTTCACGAAGCTTTAAACATTGCTTCGGTGTGGGATTTACCGGTTTTATTTGTAATTGAAAACAATGGTTACGGACTTTCAACTCCAACTAACGAACAATATCGTTGTGAAAACTTAGCAGATAAAGGTGTAGGTTATGGAATGGAAAGCCATATTATTGATGGGAATAACATTCTAGATGTTTACACGAAAATTACCGCTTTAAAAGCGTCAATGATTGAAAATCCTCGTCCTGTTTTATTAGAATTCAAAACATTCAGAATGCGTGGACATGAAGAGGCGAGTGGTACAAAATATGTTCCTCAAGAATTAATGGACATGTGGGCGGAAAAAGATCCAATTGAAAACTTCAGAGTGTATTTAAAAGAAACAAGTGTTTTATCTGAAGAAGTGGATGATCAAATACGTGCAGAAATTAAAGCTGAAATCGACGAACATTGGGCAATTACACAGACTGCTCCAGAAGTAGTTGCCGATTTAGCTGAAGAATTAAACGACGTTTACATGCCATATACGCATGAAGAATTTAACCATTCAGACGCAAAAGAAAATATTAGAGTAGTGGATGCGATTTCTCAATCGTTAAAACAATCTATGGAACGTCATGATAACTTAGTTATTATGGGTCAAGATATTGCAGAATATGGTGGAGCTTTCAAAATTACAGAAGGTTTCGTAGATGCTTTTGGTAAAGAAAGAGTCAGAAATACTCCAATTTGTGAAAGTGCTGTAGTTTCAACAGGAATGGGATTATCTATAAACGGACATAAAGCTATTGTGGAAATGCAATTTGCTGATTTCGTTTCTACAGGATTTAATCCAATCGTAAATTTATTAGCAAAACAACATTACCGTTGGAATGAAAAAGCTGATGTTGTAGTTCGTATGCCTTGTGGTGGTGGAACGCAAGCCGGACCTTTTCACTCTCAAACTAATGAAGCTTGGTTTACAAAAACACCAGGTTTAAAAGTAGTATATCCTGCATTTCCTTACGATGTGAAAGGTTTGTTAAATACTGCTATTAATGATCCAAATCCAGTTATGTTTTTCGAACATAAACAATTATATAGAAGTGTGTATCAAGATGTACCAACAGATTATTACACAATTCCTTTCGGAAAAGCAGCTTTAATTAAAGAAGGAAACGATGTGACTATTATCTCGTTCGGAGCTGGAGTGCATTGGGCTTTAGATACGTTAGCTAAAAATCCAGAAATTTCTGCTGATTTATTAGATTTAAGAACGTTACAACCTTTAGATACGGAATCAATTTTTGCTTCGGTACAAAAAACAGGAAAATGTATCATTTTACAAGAAGATACTTTATTCGGTGGAATGTCTAGTGATATATCTGCATTAATTATGGAAAACTGCTTCCAATATTTAGATGCTCCTGTGAAAAGAGTTGGTAGTTTAGAATCTCCAATTCCTTTCGTAAAAGCAATTGAAGATCAATATTTGCCAAAAGCACGTTTCGAAACAGATTTAAAAGAATTATTACAGTATTAGTAAAATTCTAATCCTATAAACTATTAAAAGCGCACTTGTTGCGCTTTTTTTGTGCTTTGTATAAATAATTGTGTTTTTTTTTAAGGGTAATGAAAATAAATAATGAATTTTTTATGAATTCTATTTTTATTATCTTGCTAAATTAGTATATTTATGCAAAATTTATATATATGGAGATTTTAGCCTGCCCAAAATGTCAAAATAATCAGATAGTTAAGAGTGGAATTGTCAAAAATAGACAAAGATATTTGTGTAAATCTTGTAATTACTTCTTTAGCGTTAATAAATTAGGTAAGAAAATTGACGATTATTACGTAACAAAAGCGCTTCAATTATATTTAGAAGGTTTAAGTTTCAGAGAGATAGAACGTATTATTGGGGTTTCACACGTTTCAATAAGTAACTGGGTGAAAGAATTCAAGATAAAAAAACCTGAAAACTCAAATTATCATCCTACTTATAAAATTTTTAACCATCTTGAATTAGTAGAATTCCTTAAAAATAAAGAGGTTTTGTCAGGTGCTGGAATGATTATTACAGAACTAGGCGATAAGTTTATGCTAATAAAATGGGAACGTTTCAAAGATTAACTATACTTGTTAACACATATATATATCAAAATTTTTTTCATGTGTTATTTTTTAGAATTTGGCTCCACTAAACAAATACTAAACAATATTTAATTATGAAAAAAATACTAACCTTATGTTGTTTTGCAGCCTCCTACTACGGCTTTTCGCAAACAACACCAGCGCCAGTAGTTGCACCAGTGGTTACAACTGCTACTACAGAAAAAGAATGGGACGTAAGCTGGTACGGCTTTATCAGAACGGATTACATTTGGGATACCCGAAAATCAGCACAAGTAAGAGAATACAATTTAAATTTATATCCTCTAGACGAAGTTTTAGATGTTAATGGAGCCGATTTAAATGATACTGGTGCTTCCAATTTTCTTTCTGTTGTAACTCGATTAGGAACAAAAGTGAAAGGCCCAAATGTTTGGGGAGCAAAAATTTCCGGAACTTTAGAAGGAGACTTTTTTGGAAATACAGAAAACACCATTGGTTTATTACGATTACGACATGCCTATGTTAACATGGACTGGTCTAAAACTACCTTATTAATGGGACAAACATGGTATCCAACTTTTATTCCTGAAGTATTTCCAGGTGTAGCCAATTTTAGCACAGGAATTTTATTTAATCCTTTCGGATGGGCTTCACAAATTAAAGTAAAACAAAACTTCACTAAAGAATTTTCAGGAGCTATTACAGCTTATAAAGAAAGAGAGTTTACAACACAAACTGCCACTGGGGGAACTCAAAACTCAGCATCAATAAATTCCGCAATTCCAACTTTACACGGTCAACTACAATTTAAAAATAAAAATTGGATTGTAGGTTTGGGAGCAGAATTTAAATCTTTACAACCTTTAACAGAATACAATGTAACACCAACTACAAAAGCTATTAGCAAAGAAACTGTAAATAGTTCTTCATTTGTAGCTTATGCAAAATATTCAAATGATAAATTTTCTGTAAAAGCATATGGAATAACTGGTACAAATATGTATAATTTAGTTATGTTAGGTGGTTTTAATGGATATACAGTAGCCGGTCAACCAGAAAAATATGAAGCAACAAAAACTACCTCATATTGGATTGATATCGCAAGTAGTAACAAAAAAGTAGCTCCAGGGTTATTTTTCGGAATGACTAAAAATGACGGAGCTTCAAGAACTTTAGCATCGGGTGAAACTGTAAAGTATTATCTTAGAGGAGTGTCTGGAACTAGAATCGTAGATCAAGTAATGAGAATTTCTGGTAGAGTTGATTTCAAACAAAATAAATTCAGAGTAACTCCAGAAATTGAATATACAGGAGCTACTTGGGGAGATTTAAACACTAATGGCAATGGAACTGCAAGTTTGAATAAAAAAGACGTTTCAAATATGAGATTTATGGTTTCTTGTGCCTATTCTTTCTAATAAAAAATTACCAACTTAATAATTAATAAATATGAGCGATAAAAAAACAACAGGAATTTGGAAAGTTATTTCCGCTTCCTCAATGGGAACAATGATCGAATGGTACGATTTCTACATCTTTGGAAGTTTAGCCGTTGTAATTTCAACAAAATTTTTCCCATCAGATAATCCAACAGCAGCCTTCTTATCTACTTTAGCAACATTTGCTGCTGGTTTCGTAGTTCGTCCTTTCGGAGCTTTATTCTTCGGACGTTTAGGAGATATTATTGGACGTAAATATACGTTTATGGTTACCTTACTTTTAATGGGTGGAGCCACGTTCCTTATTGGATGTATTCCAAGTTATGAAACGATTGGTTTTATGGCACCTTTATTAGTTCTTGTGCTTCGTTTATTACAAGGTTTAGCGCTTGGTGGCGAATATGGTGGAGCTGCAACTTATGTAGCAGAACACGCTCCAGCTGGACAAAAAGGATATTGGACTTCTTGGATTCAAACCACTGCTACTGTTGGTTTATTCATTTCATTAATGGTGATTTTAATTACAAAAAGCACTTTATCAAAAGAAGCTTTTGACGAATGGGGTTGGAGAGTACCATTTTGGGTTTCTATCTTAATGGTTTTAGTTTCTTACATGATTCGTAAAAACATGCATGAATCTCCAGTTTTCGCAAAAGCAAAAGAAGAAGGAAAAACAAGTACTAATCCGTTAAAAGAAAGTTTCGGAAACAAATACAATTTAAAATTTGTATTATTAGCTTTATTTGGAGCTACAATGGGTCAAGGTGTAGTTTGGTATACAGGTCAATTTTACGCCATGAACTTCCTGAAAACTGTAATGAGTGTAGATTCTTCTCAAGTGGATATGCTTCTAGGAATTGCCTTAATTTTAGGAACGCCTTTCTTTATTTTCTTCGGTTGGTTGAGTGATAAAATAGGAAGAAAATACATCATGATGGGAGGTATGTTAATTGCGATTTTATTATACAGACCTATTTACAAACAAATGTATGTCACTACAGATTTAACTCTAAAAACGGAAGTTGCAGCGAACACAAAAGTAGTTCCGTCAATGAAAGAAATTGATGCTACTAAAATGGATTCCATTTATACAACTACGAAAATGTATACTGACGGAACTGCCGTTGAAGAAATTCAAACTAAACATTTCGAAGCAGGAAAATTAATGCTTGACGATAAAGGAAAAGATAAAATTGAAACAAAAGTTACTAAATCTATAAATAGTAGCGACAAATGGATGCTAGTTTTCCTTGTGTTTATTCAGGTTATTTTTGTAACAATGGTTTATGGACCAATCGCAGCTTTCTTAGTGGAAATGTTCCCAGTGAAAATTCGTTATACTTCCATGTCGTTACCGTATCACGTTGGAAATGGTATTTTCGGTGGATTGTTACCAGCCATTTCAACATATTTCGTAACTTCGGCTAAAGATGCTGGAAACCCAGAATTCTATTTAGAAGGACTTTGGTATCCAATCGGTATTGCAGCAGTTTGTTTCGTAATCGGAATGATTTACATTGACAGAAAAATTAATACTCTTCACGACTAAAAACATAAAATATGAACGCAATAAAAAAATATTTAGGTATAATTTGGATGGCTCTTGCCGCTGCCGTAGCCTATTATAGTTATGAAATTTTCGGGGGAAAATTTTCAACAGGAAAACAAGAAGATTTAGTTTTTGCAATTATTATTTTCTTCGTTTTATTACCTTTAATCGTTTCTGGATTGGCTATTTTCGGATGGTATTCATTTAAAAACGAATATGAAGATTAATTTGATTTAATTAATTTTTTGTTACTAAAAGCTCTTATTTATTTAAGGGCTTTTATGTATTTAAATCAGTAGTGTTTTAAAAACTTTATGTAAATTAGTAAAAAATTACATAAGCAAATAAACAAAAATTTTGAGCTTTAGCGCCTTCGTGGCAAAATCTATGAAAAAAAGACACCAACAAAAATTAGTTATTGTTTCCATGGTTTTACTCATATGTCTCAATATGCCAATTGTATTACTATTTGATTCTTCCAGAAATGTTTTTGGATTTCCAAGTAGTTATATTTTCATTTTTTCCACTTGGTTACTTTCTATTTTAGTTTCCTTATATATTATGATTCGTTACAATGAATAGCGTTATTCTTCTTATAATTTTGTCCATCTATTTGGCCATTTTATTTTACATCGCTCATTGGGCAGAAAAAAACAACAACAGTAAATGGACAAATAATCCTTACGTTTATACTTTATCATTAGCGGTTTATTGCACGGCTTGGACCTATTATGGGAGTGTCGGAGTAGCAGCAGATAGTGGTTTAAGTTATCTTCCAATCTATTTAGGTCCAATAATTATAGCGCCGTCTTGGATTTTAATTCTAAAGAAAATTATCAGAATTTCTCGTGTCAATAAAATTTCAAGTATTGCCGATTTTATCTCTTTGCGATACGGAAATAGTCGTTTTTTAGGCGCAATTGTAACTGTTATTTGCTTAACAGGAATTATTCCTTACATTTCTTTACAACTAAAAGCCATTGCTGAAACTTTTCATATTGTTACGAAAACACCAATCAATTCCCTAATTTTTGATGATACCACAACTTATGTAGCTGTTGCATTAGCGTTATTCGCATCCTATTACGGAACACGTTATGTCGATGCTTCCGAAAAAAGAAAAGGAATCGTAACTGCTGTAGCAATGGAAAGTGTTTTAAAACTGGTTTTCTTTGTAATTATTGGCGTTTACGTAACATTTTTTGTCTTTGATGGTTTTGATGACATTTATCAAAAAGCCAGTTTATTAGAAAATTTCAAAGAAAAAAACACAATCGGTGGTTTGCCTCAAGCCATAAACTGGTTTTTACTTTGTGTACTTTCTATGTTTGCTATATTTTTATTACCGAGACAATTTCAAGTTTCAGTTATAGAAAATAATCGCGAAAAACATATTAATACTGCGGTTTGGTTGTTTCCATTATATTTATTGTTGTTCAATATTTTCGTGTATCCAATCGCTTGGGGTGGAAATATTTTGTTTGATGGTCAAGATGTAAATTCCGATGTGTATTCTTTATTAATTCCACAATTATTCAATAATAAAATTTTAACGGTTTTAGTTTTCCTTGGCGGATTTTCAGCGGCGATTTCAATGATTGTGGTTTCGTCAATTGGACTTTCTACAATGGTCACCAATAATATTTTAATTCCCTATAACTTACTTGGAAAACTAAAAAGTGCAGAAACAATTAGTAATAAAAGCATTTTAAATAGTAGAAAAATAGGCATCTTTTTGTTAATTATTCTTTCGTATTTCATTTACAGATATTTTGGATTAAATTATAATTTAGTATCCATCGGAATGGTTGCTTTTGTTGTGATTTCACAGTTAGCACCTGCTTTTTTTGGAGCCTTATTTTGGAGAAGAGGTTCTCGTTTAGGTGCCATTTATAGTATAATTATCGGATTTATTTTTTGCTTGTACACGTTGTTAATTCCATATAGTATCGGAATTACTAACAGTCAAAGCACCTTTATTTCTAACGGTTTTTTAAATATCGAATTACTAAAGCCTTTTCAATTATTCGGTTTAGATTATTTAGATCCAATTCCACACGCTTTATTTTGGAGTTTATTATTCAATTCCGTAACTTATTTTGCAGTTTCTGTGAGTTTTAAAGGGAATTATCGGGAAAGAAATTATGCAGAAATGTTTGTAGATATCAACAAATATATCACCAATCATGAAAATGCATTTATCTGGAAAGGAACGGCTTACAGAAATGATATTGAGAAAGTTTTGATTCGCTTTTTAGGTGAAGAACGCACCAAACGCGCTATGAATATTTTCAACGTAAAATATAACGTAGATAAAAATATAGAATTGGCAGATGCCCGATTAATTAAGTTTTCCGAAAATTTATTAACCGGACATATTGGAACAGCTTCCGCGAGAATTTTGATTTCAAGTGTAGTTAAAGAAGAAAAAATTAGTTTACCAGAAGTTTTGAAAATTTTAGAAGAATCTAAAGAAAATATTATTGTTAATAAAAAACTAACAGAAACCTCTAATGAATTAAAGGAAATCACAGCTAAATTGCAAGATGCCAACGATTCGTTAATGATTAAAGACCAACAAAAAGACGAATTTTTGGACACGGTTACCCACGAACTTCGAACGCCAATTACGGCTATTCGTGCTGCAAGTGAGATTTTACACGATGATGACGAAATTCCAGAGGAACTTAAAAAGCAATTTTTACAGAATATTATTTCAGAATCAGATAGATTGAATCGGTTAATTGATAAAATTCTCGATTTAGAAAAATTTGAAACGGGGAAACAAACCATTCATCCAACGCAAAATAATTTGGTTGTTACTATTGAAAAATCAATTGAACCTTTGCAGCAATTAATTAAAAACAAGCATATTACAGTTCATATAGAAAGTAAATCAAAGGTAAATGCTTTTTATGATGAAGATAGAATTGTACAAGTGATAACTAATTTATTATCAAATGCGATCAAGTTTTGCCCAGAAATTGATGGATTAATTACCATTCAAATCAAGGAAAAGAATAATTTTATTCATACTTTCGTGCAAGACAATGGAAAAGGAATCCATCCAGATGATTTTGAGGTTATTTTTGATAAGTTTTATCAATCTACCAATCAAAATATAAAGAAACCTGTTGGTAGCGGATTAGGATTAGCCATTTGTAAACAAATTATGGAATATCACAAAGGTAAAATCTGGGCAGAACAAACCGTTAAAGGCGCTTGTATTGTTTTCACTTTACCAAAAAACAAGAATACAGAAAGCTTATAATCATGAAGAAAATTTTAATTGTAGACGACGAACCAAACATAGTAATGTCATTGGAATATACTTTCAAAAAGAATAATTTTGAAGTGTTTATTGCACGTGATGGTCAGGAAGCTTTGGATATTGTTAAAACGGATTTTCCAGATGTAATTATTTTAGATGTGATGATGCCAATGGTGGATGGATATGCCACGTTAGAACAAATTCGAAAAGATGTTAATTTATCACATACTAAAGTGATTTTTCTTTCTGCAAAAAATAAGGCTAGCGATATAGAAAAAGGAATGGCTTTAGGTGCAGATGCGTATTTAATCAAACCTTTTTCCATAAAAAAAGTAGTGGAAACAGTTTTAGAACTCCTTTAAAATAAATAAATATTTTCAAAAGGCTGAAGGATTTTTTCTTCAGCCTTTTTTATTATTTTTCGATAAATTTATGTATACCTTTTTAGCAAGTTTATTTTCTTAGGCTTAATAATATTCGTTATATTTACGTTATTAATATGAAAATAAAGCAATAGAAATAATGAATTATCAAGAATTATATAACGAAAGCACGCAAAATCCTGAAAAGTTTTGGGCACAACAAGCCAATCAAATAGAATGGTATAAAAAACCATCAAAAATTTTATCTACAGATGAAAATAACTATCCACTTTGGTTTGCGGATGGTGAAATTAATGCTTGTTATTTAGCTTTAGATAAACATATTCAAGATGGATTTGGAGATAATATTGCTATAATTTACGATTCTCCAGTTACACAAACTGTTAAAAAGTATACATACAATGAAGTTAAAACAGAAGTAGCTAAATTGGCTGGTGGAATGTTGTCTTTAGGATTAAAAAAAGGAAATACAGCTGTAATTTACATGCCAATGATTCCACAAGCTGCTTTTGCGATGTTAGCTTGCGCTAGAATTGGAGTAACGCATTCAGTAGTTTTCGGTGGATTCGCACCACATGAATTAGCGATACGAATTGACGATTGTAAACCTAAAGTAGTTATTACAGCATCTTCTGGAATTGAAATAGACCGATTAATTGCTTACAAACCTTTAGTGGATGAAGCTATCGAATTAGCGGAACATAAACCTAAAAAAGTTATCGTTTTAAATAGAAAATTGGGAGCCAGAATTCCATTCAAAAAGTACGATGTAGATTATGATGCTTTAGTTTATGGTTCTGAAGAAGCACCTTGTGTTCCAGTAGAAGCCACTCATCCTTTATATGTTTTATATACTTCTGGCACGACTGGAAAACCAAAAGGAATTGTCAGAGATACAGGTGGTTATGCTACGGCACTTAAATATTCAATGCAATACATTTATGGTGCAAAACCAGATGAAGTTTTTTGGGCTGCTTCAGATGTTGGTTGGGTAGTTGGACATAGTTATATTGTTTACGGACCACTAATTAACAGAAATACAACCCTAATTTTCGAAGGAAAACCAATCCGAACTCCTGATGCAAGTACGTTTTGGAGAGTCATTGCTGAGCATAAAGTAAATGTAATGTTTACCGCTCCAACTGCTATTCGTGCCATCAAAAAAGAAGATCCAAACGGCGAATTTATTAAACAATACGATTTATCAAGTTTAAGAACTCAGTTTTTAGCCGGTGAACGTTGTGATATAGCAACTTTAGAATGGTATCAACAACATATTCCAGTTCCTGCAATCGACCATTGGTGGCAAACAGAATCTGGTTGGCCAATGATTGCGAACATGATGGGAGTGGAGTTTTTACCTATAAAACCTGGTTCTGCAGGAAAAGCTGTCACAGGTTATAACATTCAAATTTTTAATGAAAATGGAGAAGAATTAGGTCCGAATCAAGAAGGTTATGTAGTCATCAAGTTGCCATTGCCTCCTGGAACTATGTTGGATTTATGGAAAGATAACGAACGCTTCAAAGCAGGATATTTGAATAAATTTCCAGGTTTTTATTTTTCAGGTGATGGCGGATTTAAAGATGAGGAAGATTATATTTTTATAACCGGTAGAGTAGATGATGTAATCAATGTGGCAGGTCATCGACTTTCAACTGCTGAAATGGAAGAAATTGTTTCTTCACACCATTCAGTTGCAGAATGTGCAGTTATTGGTATTAACGATGAATTAAAAGGACAAATACCTTTAGCTTTAGTTGTTACAAAATCAGGTGAAGAAATCGAAAATTTCCAATTGCAACATGAAGTCGTACAATTAGTTCGTGAGCAAATTGGAGCTGTAGCTTCTTTACGAGATGTGATTATCGTACAAAGACTACCAAAAACACGTTCCGGAAAAATTTTAAGAAAATTAATGCGAAGTATTGTAGATGGAGAAAATTTCCAAATCCCATCCACTATTGATGATGAAGCCATTATTGAGGAATTAAATCAAGAATTTTCTCTAGCAAAACTAGGTTCTTTCAAATAAATAGTAATTCAAATACCAATGATTCATTTTATTGGTATTTTTTATATAAATTTGTAGAGTGAATGTTCACTAACTAAAATTTATGATGGATAAAGCTTCCAAAAGACAACAAGAAATTATAGAATCTGCTGGGAAACTATTGATGGAAAAAGGAATCAAAGGTTTAACAACTAAGAATTTAGCTCAAGAAATGGAATTTTCTGAAAGTGCCTTGTATCGACATTTCAAAAATAAAGAAGACATAATTTTGTTATTGATTCGTTTTTTATCTGAAAATATTAATTTGAGATTTGAAACAATTTTAAAAGTAGAAAATAATGCCGAAGAGAAGTTTTTAGCACTTTTTTTAAGTCAATTTCAATTCTTTAAAAAGAATCCACATTTTATAGTGATTGTCTTGTCTGATGGGTTGATGGATAATTCGGAAGACATAAAAAAAAGTATAAAAAAATTGATTGAAACTAATTTTGTGGCACTAAAAAAAATAATGACTGACGGACAAGAATCTAAATTATTTAACCAAGAAATGGAAGCGGATAGTTTGGTTCATTTTGCAATGGGTACATTTCGTTTGCAAATGTTACAATGGAAATTATCAAATTTTAACTTTGATATTGAAATAAAAGGAATGAAAACTATGACTGATTTATTAACTCTTCTAAAAAAATAAATTATGAAATTTTTTAAAATAAGTACCGCAGTTTTAGTTGTTGCAACAAGTACAATCGGTTTTTCACTAACACAAAATAACATCAAAATGAACTTAAAAGAATTACACACAGAAAATAAAGGAGTACAAACAAACATGATGTTTCCTGCCAATGAGGGCAAAGTTATTTCTTTACAAATTTTAAAAGATAGTAAACTAGAAGAACACGTTACAAAAGTTCCAGCATTACTAGTTTGTGTTTCTGGAAATGCTGTTTACGAAGATGAAAAAGGAATAAAAGCGGTATTGTTTTCAGGTGATTTTGTTAAAATTGAACCAAATGTTAAACATTGGGTAAACGGAATTGAATCCACTAATTTATTATTGATTAAATAAGTTTTAAATGAAATCTTCAATAAAAATCATTTTTTTTCTATTGCTTTTTTCTAATGTAAAAGCGCAAGATTCACTTTCATTAAAATCTATTGATGATGTATTTGCTTATGCAGAAAAAAACGCAACCGTTCTCAAAGTTTCTAACGAACAATTAGCATTAGCAAAATACCAAACATTAATTTCTAAAATCAATATTTTTAATCCTAAAGGTAATGTGACTGCATCAGCAACGGATTTTTTAGAAATACCTTCTAATTTTTTACCAGCAGAAATTTTTGGAGGTGTTCCTGGTACTTTCAAAGAAGTGAAATTCGGACAACAATATATAAGTACTATTGGTATTACACCACAAATCGATTTGATTAATATTCAGTCTTGGCAAAAGATTAAAGTTTCAAAAATTAATGAAAATTTAAACAATAAAACTCAATTATTAATAAAGAAAAACTTACTTGAAAATTTAGCAATGACTTATTATTCCATTATTTCGATTCAAAAACAAATTGATATATTAGATGTAAATTATACTAATAATATAAAAATAGAAGAAGTTGTTAGAAATAAAAATAAAGAGGGTTTGCTTAGATCTCAAGATGTAAATCAAGCTGCTGTAAATCTCTTACAAATTGAAGATAAAAAAATGCAATTAGAAACCACTTTATTGCAACAAATTAATGCATTGAAAGTTTTGTGTGATATTAATTTTGACATTAAATTAAACCTATCAAATTCAGAAACTGAAATTAATGATTTTCAAAAAATTGAGGTTAATTCTAAATTAGTGAGTGAGCAAAGTATTTTGCAAAAAGAGTTAAACAAACAAGAATTAAAAAGTTATAAATCATCGTTTTATCCAACACTTTCTGCTATTGGAAATTGGACGTATCAAGAAAATAATACCACTGGTTTTTTTGACACAAATGGATCGAGTTTTCAATCTTCATATATTGGTTTACGATTGAATTATTTACTTCCAGAATCCTCTAAGTTTCAGCAAAAAAGAACTTTAAAAACAAATTTGACAATTGCTTCTGAAAACGCGAAACATAGCGAACTTCAAGAAAAAAACGCAAATGAACAACTGAAACTAGATTTTCAAAAAGCAATGGATAGTTTTAAAATTAGTAAAAAAATTGTAGTTTTAAAAACAGATACTTATAAAAAAAATTTTGAGATATTTCAACAGAATTTAGTTTCAATTGATAATTTATTAATTTCTTTTAATGATAAACTCAATGCCGAATTAAATGATATTGTTAATGAAATAAACACAAACTATCTAAAAACAAAAATCAACATTAATAATACGATTCAATAATGAAAAAGATATTTTTACTAGCATCGGTACTCTTTTTTTCTTGTAAAAATGACAAGGAAATAAAGCCAATAAAACAAGATATAAAAGAATTAGTTTTTGCATCAGGCGAATTAGAGTGGGATAATGCTTATAATTTAACAGCACAAACAGATGGGGTTTTAACCAATTCCAATTTTGAAGTTGGTGATTTTGTTTCTAAAGGCAAAACCTTGGTAGCAATTGATAATAAAATTAATGAAATTAATGCACAAGCTGCAAAAGAACAATTGCTTATTTCTAATGAAAATCTGACAGATAATTCTCCTCAAATTCAACAATTGAAACAAAATATTCAGTTTGCCGAAAACAAATATAAACAAGATAAAATACAAGTAGAACGTTACAAAAAACTATATGAAACTCAAAGTATTGCAAAAGTTGAACTTGAAAACATTCAACTGAATGCAAGTAATTCATTGTCAAGTTTAAATGCTTTGAAAAAACAAATTTTACAAATTCAGCAACAAGCAAAACAACAACAAATCAATGCCAAAGGTCAAGCTTTGAACAATCAAGTCATTAAAAATTATAATTCAATTGTTGTAACAGAAAGCGGTACGGTTATCAAAAAACTTAAAACTAATGGTGATTATGTTAAAAAAGGAGAAATTATTGCCACAATTGCCAATGCTCAAAAAGTGGAAGCAGTTTTAAATGTAGATGAAAATAGTATTGGAAAAGTTAAATTAGGACAAACGGTTTTCGTTCAATTAAATACGAATAAAAACACAACTTATAATGGAAAAATTTCCGAAATCCTTTCTGCTTTTGATGAACAATCACAATCTTTTATTTGCAAAGTAAATTTTGATAAACCTTTTGAAAATTCACTTTTTGGAACACAATTAGAAGCTAATATTTTAGTTGGAGAAAAGAAAAATGCATTGCTAATCCCAAGAGATTATGTTGGTTTTGGAAACAAAGTAAACGTAAAAGATAAAGACGAATATGTCATTATAAAACCTGGAATCATTTCAACAGTATATGTAGAAGTTTTAGAAGGAATTAATGAAAATGATATTCTTTTACCTTTAAAATTATAAAAGATGAATATCAATTCAGCAATAGCAAAAACCTATGTTTTGTCTAATAAAAAACTCACTGCAGTTGCTGTTGTAGGGGTGGTTTTAGGAATGTCAATTTATATTTTTATGAATTGTATGTTGGTTGGTTTTGATAAAAGTTCTAGTTCTTCCATTTTTAAATCGACTTCGCACATTAGAGTTTATAAAGATGATGAAATTAGTAAGCCTTTAATGCAGAATAATAACTACAAATCCATAATAATTAACCCGAAAATCGTTCCTGTTAACAACACAATTATTAATCCAAATTTGGTAATTGAAACCATTATAAAGCAAAAAGAAGTGACTGTTGTAACAACTCAAGTCAATTCAAGTGTGTTTTTTAATAATGGAAAATCTCAAATTTCTGGAATTGCTGTTGGAATAAAACCAGACGAAGCTAACTTAATGTTCGATATAAAATCGTTTATGGTTGAAGGAAATTTCGACATGCTAAAATCCAATCCAAACGGAATTATTATTGGAAGCGGAATTTCTCAAAAAATGAATTTATCAATAAATGATAATTTGAATCTGACTTCGTCAAAAGGTATCAACCGAAATTTTAAAGTTGTTGGAATTTTTAAAACAAACAATTCTATTACAGATAAAACAAGATCTTACGTTAATATTGCTACAGCACAACAATTATTAAAAGAAGGAACAAGTTATATTACAGATATTAATGTAAATGTTTCTGATCCAGAAGCAGCAGAATTAATTGCCAAAAAAATCGAAAATTTAACAGGATACAAAGCTGAAGGTTGGAAGCAAGCCAATGAAACCTTTATGGCTGCAAATAAAATGCGTAAAATAGTTATCACATTTGTTTCATTTACGATTTTATTAGTAGCGGGTTTCGGAATTTATAATATTTTAAACATGACTGTTTCTCAAAAAATAAATGATATCGCCATTTTAAAAGCAATGGGTTTTAAAGGAAAAGATGTAATTAGAATTTTTGTAACACAAGCCGTTTCTATTGGAATTATGGGTGTGATTGGTGGAGTTATTTTAGCAATACTCTTAATTACAATTCTGAAAAATATTTATGTTGGTGGAGATATCGGCTATTTTCCAATTGATTACGAATTTAAAAAGTTTTTTCAAGGCGTGGTAATCGGATTGGTACTTACTTTTTTCGCGGGTTACATTCCTGCAAAAAAAGCCGCAAATGTTGATCCAGTAGAAATTTTAAGAAAGTAAAAATGAACATTCTAGAAACAAAAAATATCATCAAGTATTTTCACGAACCAACAGAATTTCAGGTTTTAAAAGATATCTCTTTTGATGTTAAAAAAGGCGAATTTCTTTCTATGATTGGAAAATCGGGTAGTGGTAAATCAACACTTTTATATATACTTTCCACAATGGACACGGATTATAAAGGAGAGTTGTATATAGATAATAAATTAATGACAGGATTGTCAATAGATCAATTGGCGGAAGTTAGAAACGAAAAAATTGGGTTTGTATTTCAATTTCATTATTTACTTCCAGAGTTTACGTGTTTAAGAAATGTTATGATTCCAGCTTTAAAATTAGGAAAATTATCTGAAAAAGAAATTGAACAACGCGCTTATCAAAAACTAGAAATATTAGGTTTGCAAGATCAAGCATTAAAACCGGCTAGTAAACTTTCTGGCGGACAACAACAACGTGTAGCAATTGCGCGTGCTTTAATAAATGATCCTCTAATTATTATGGGTGATGAACCAACTGGAAATTTAGATAGTAAAAATTCAGATATTGTTTTTAATATTTTTCAAGAACTAACTAGAAATTTCGGTCAGACAATCATCGCTGTGACGCATGATGAAGATTTTGCTCACAAAAGTGATAGAATTATTGAAATGAAAGATGGTCGAATTATAAGTTAATTTGTTGCATCTATTTATATATACCTATTTAGCAAAAAAAATCTTTAACGCATGAATAGAATACTTATATTTACACTATTAAACAGAAAAAAATCGAAGAATGAGTTACTATAAAATCAAAGATTTAGAAAATTACTTCAAAATGTATAAAAAATCAGTTCGCGAACCAAGAAAATTTTGGGATCGTATTGCTGATGAAAATTTTACTTGGTATCAAAAATGGGATAAAGTTTTTGATGTGGATATGCAAGAAGCTAATTTTAAATGGTTTTTAAATGCAAAAGTAAACATCACTAAAAACTGCATCGACAGACATTTAGCTAAAAAAGGAGATAAAACGGCCATCATTTTTGAACCAAATGATCCTAAAGAAGAAGCTTTACATATTTCATACAACGAATTATATGTAAGAGTTGCAAAAATGGCGAACGTTCTACGTGAACAAGGTATTAAAAAAGGTGACAGAGTTTGTATCTACTTACCTATGATTCCAGAATTAGCCGTATCAGTTTTGGCTTGTGCCCGAATTGGAGCCATACATTCTGTAGTTTTTGCAGGATTTTCTGCATCAGCGGTTTCAGCAAGAATTAACGATTCGGAATGTAAAATGGTAATTACTTCTGATGGTGGATTTAGAGGAAACAAATCGATTGATTTAAAAGGAATTGTAGATGAAGCTTTAGAAAAATGTCCTTGTGTAGAAACTGTTTTAGTTGCTAAAAGAACGAATACTGAAGTTACTATGAAAGAAGGTCGTGACATTTGGTTACAACCTCTTTTAGACGAAGCAATTGGAAATAACGTTGCAGAAATAATGGATGCAGAAGATCCGTTGTTTATTTTATATACTTCTGGTTCAACAGGAAAACCAAAAGGAATGTTGCATACAACAGCTGGATATATGGTTTACACAGCTTATACATTCAAAAATGTTTTCAATTACGAAGAAAATGATGTATTTTGGTGTACTGCTGATATTGGCTGGATTACCGGACATTCTTATATTTTATACGGACCACTTTTGAACGGTGCTACAACTGTGATTTTTGAAGGCGTTCCTTCTTATCCAGATTTTAGTCGCTTTTGGGAAGTTATAGAAAAACATAAAGTGAATCAATTTTATACGGCTCCAACCGCAATTCGTGCTTTAGCCAAAGAAAGTATCGATTATGTACAACGATTTCAACTAGATTCTCTAAAAGTAATTGGATCCGTTGGAGAACCTATTAATGAAGAAGCTTGGCATTGGTACAACGATCACGTAGGAGGAAAGCGTTGTCCTTTAGTTGATACATGGTGGCAAACGGAAACAGGTGGAATTATGATTTCTCCAATTCCTTTCGTAACACCAACAAAACCAACCTATGCGTCTTTACCTTTACCAGGAATTCAACCGGTTTTAATGGACGAATTACGCAACGAAATTGAAGGCAATCAAGTTACAGGAAGTTTGTGTATCAAATTCCCTTGGCCATCAATGGCGAGAACTATTTGGGGTGATCACCAAAGATATAAAGAAACCTATTTTACAGCATTCCCAGGGAAATTTTTCACAGGTGATGGCGCTTTACGCGATGAAGTTGGTTATTACCGAATTACAGGTCGTGTAGATGATGTAATTATTGTTTCTGGACATAATTTAGGAACGGCTCCAATTGAAGATTCAATCAACGAACATCCAGCAGTTGCAGAAAGTGCTATCGTTGGTTTCCCACATGATATCAAAGGAAACGCTTTGTATGGTTTCGTAATTTTAAAAGAAACAGGAGAAGGAAGAGATAAAGACAATTTATCTAAAGAAATTAACCAATTGATTTCTGATCAAGTTGGACCAATTGCGAAATTAGATAAAATTCAGTTTGTATCTGGTTTGCCAAAAACACGTTCAGGTAAAATTATGCGACGTATTTTAAGAAAAATTGCAGAAGGTGATTTCTCTAATTTCGGTGATATTTCAACGTTATTAAATCCTGAAATTGTAGAAGAAATTAAAAACGGAAAACTGTAATAATCTTTTTTAAACTTAATATTCAAAAGAGGTACAATATTTGTACCTCTTTTTTATTGAAATTAAACTATATAAAAAATAATTAACTAAAAATAGTAAAATTGTAAGGTATTTTACATTTTAGTAACACTTAAATAATTATTTTTGTAAATACCAAAAGCATCAACCAAACTATTTAATATGAATTTTACATCGGTAAAACAGACTCTTTTCGAATTACAACATTTATTAAATCAGATCTCTGAAGATGATTATTCAAAACCTATTGAATACTTAAGTAACGCTTCAATTGGTGAGCACACACGCCATATCATTGAATTGTTTCAATGTGCCATCAATTCTTATGAAGTGGGTGAATTGAACTACGATAACAGAAGTAGAAATCTTTTAATTCAAACAAGTCCAACTTATGCAATTGAAAAAATTGATGAAATTTGTAACACCATTGAAAAAGAAAACAAAGATATAATACTTGAAAGTGTCTTTTTTGAAGAAGTTTCTCGAATAAATACGAATTATTTCAGAGAAGTTATCTATAATTTAGAACATTGTATACATCACCAAGCTTTAATAAAAGTGGCTGTTTTTCAATTTGAATATTTGGTAGTTAATGAAAATTTTGGTGTAGCACCTTCAACAATTGTTTTTAGAAATCAATGTGCACAGTAAGTTTTGTTTACGCTAATAATTCATTTTTATTGACATCAAATAGAGATGAAAAAATAACGCGACCTTCAGCAATTGAACCTAAAATTTATCAAACAGCAACCAAAAAAATAATTTATCCTAAAGACGCTAAAGCTGGTGGAACCTGGTTTGTTGTGGACGAATTCGGTAATGCTATAATTCTTCTTAACGGAGGAAAAACCAAACATATTCCTAAAGATAAATATCGTTTAAGTCGTGGTATAATTGTTTTAGATTTAATGGCTTCCAACGCCATTGTTGCTACATGGGAAACTATCGATTTAACGGATATTGAACCTTTTACTTTATTGGTTTTAGATAACAAACAACCTTTTCAATTACAATGGAGTGGTGAAGAAAAATCTACAGTTGAATTAGATATTAATCAAACTTACATTTGGTCTTCTTCTACATTATATACGCCTGAAATTCAGCAACAACGCGCTCAATGGTTTGCACAATATATGAAGGAAAATAAAGATGTTTCAGCTGAAAAGATGAAGTTTTTCCATAAAAATACAGAACCAAAAGATGCTAAAAATGGTTTAATTATCAATCGTGATAATCTTTACAAAACCTTAAGCGTTACGCAAACTGTTATTTCAGAAAATTCAGTATCTGTGAATCACTCTGATTTAATTATGGATGAGGAATATTCTATTACTTTTTAAATTTTAAAATTTGAAACTTTTCATACATAAAGTCCTCAACTGGGAATACTGGCCCTTTGGCATTGTTTATTTTCCGATATTTTTTCTTTGGATATATTATTCAATTAAAGCAAGAACGATATTTTTCTTCAATTCAGCCAACCCAAAAATGAAGAATGGTGGATTCATGAATGAAAGTAAAATTGAAATTTACGATTTAATTCCACAACAATATTATCCAAAAACCCAATTTATTAAGACAAATACTAGTCTTGAAGACGTTTTAAATAAATTGAAAACTTCAGAACAAAACTATCCGTTAATTTTGAAACCAGATATGGGTTTAAGAGGAAATGGTGTGAAAAAAGTTGCGAATATAGAAGAATTAAAAGACTATCATGCTAAAGCGGATTTCGATTTTTTAATTCAAGATGTCATTCCATTTGAAAATGAAGTTGGGATTTTTTATGTAAAATTACCAAATGAAACTAAAGGTAAAATAACCGGAATTGTTTCTAAAGAATATCTAATTGTAGAAGGCGATGGAACCCGTACAATAGAACAATTAATCAAACAAACTCCAAGATTTGAATTTCAGCTAAAAGCTTTACAGAAAGAATACAAAGACAAACTACTTAAAGTATTACTTAAAGGAGAGAAAATAAATTTAGTACCTTATGGAAATCATGCTCGTGGTGCAAAATTTATCGATTCAAGTCATTTGATTTCTGAAAAATTAAACAATGTTATTGAAAATATTAGTAAAGATATATCTGAATTTTATTTCGGACGATTTGATATTATGTTCCATACTTTTGAAGAATTAGAAAACGGACGAAATTTCTCCATAGTAGAATTAAATGGAAGTGGGAGCGAACCTACACATATTTACGATCCAAAACATTCTATCTTTTTTGCTTGGAAAGAATTAGCACGACATATTACTTACAGGAGAATTCAATAACTTAATGCAACAAATGATAATTTTTATCTTTGTTGAATTATGGAAAAAAAGCACAAACGACTTACACTAAATGAACGCATTATTATTGAGACTTTACTCTATGAAAATAAGTCTAAAAGTTATATTGCAAAGCATCTAAATAGAAATCGTTCTACTATTACTCGAGAAATAAATAGTTGGATGCACAAACCAACCGATAAATACAATGCAACTTTAGCAGATTTCTTTGCAAAAGAAGAGTATTTAAACAAAAGAAATCTTGATAAAATAAATACTCATAAAAAACTTAAACTATTTGTTTACAGAGGCTTATTATGTGGTTTTTCGCCAGAACAAATTGCTGGAAGAATTAAAATTGATTATCCTAACAATAGTATTATGACAATCTCTCATGAAGCAATTTATCAGCATATTTATAAACATAGACAGTCAAGATTAGGCAAAAAACTCATACAACTTCTACCCTATCATCATTCCAAAAGAAGATACAATAGAAAAGGTGGAAAAAACAAAATACGAATCAAAGACCAAGTAAATATTAGCCAAAGACCCAACAGTGTTGAGTTACGAAACGAAGTTGGACATTGGGAAGGAGATCTAATGATTGGTGTAGGACAAAAAAGTGCCATCGGAACAATTGTAGAAAGAAAAACAAGATATGTTTTCATTATTAAATTAGAAAATAGAAAATCCGAAACCGTGACACAACAATTTGCAAAACACTTGAAAACACTACCCAAATACACTGTAAAATCAATGACTTACGACAACGGAATGGAAATGGCAAATCACAAATGGCTATCAAATAACACTGGAATGGATATATATTTTGCTAATCCTTATTCTTCCTGGGAACGTGGAACTAACGAAAACACGAACGGTTTAATTAGGCGTTTTTTCCCTAAAGGAACTGATTTTAACACCATAACAAACAAACAACTAAAACATGCTGAATTAACTCTAAACAATAGACCTAGAAAGGTTTTAGGGTACAAAACACCTCAAGAAAAAATGAATCAAGAAATCACTAACTATATAGCATAAATCAAGCCTATTTCGGAAATAACTTTTGGTCAATTAAAAAGACCAAAAAAGTTATTCTGAAATTAGACAAAATGAAA
>NZ_JAZAYT010000026.1:0-83923 GCF_036321945.1 Flavobacterium facile | reverse complement strand
TCAACTGGAACATTTACTATTCAAGATACAACTAATCCAAATTTAACTACAGAAGCTGCTTCTCAAACTGTAGAATGTGACGGCGCTGGAAATTTAACTCAGCTTAACGCTTGGTTGGCTTCTAATGGTGGCGCTTCGGCTTCGGATGTTTGTTCTGGAGTAACTTGGACTAACAACTATTCAGGAAGTTTATCCGATTTATGTGGATTGACTGGAACTGCTACAGTAACTTTCACCGCAACTGATGCTTGTGGAAACTACTCTAGTTCAACTGGAACATTTACTATTCAAGATACAACTAATCCAAATTTAACTACAGAAGCTGCTTCTCAAACTGTAGAATGTGACGGAGCTGGAAACTTAACTCAACTTAACGCTTGGTTAGCTTCTAACGGCGGTGCTTCTGCTTCGGATGTATGTTCTGGAGTAACTTGGACTAACAATTATTCAGGTTCATTGTCCGACCTATGTGGATTGAGCGGTTCTGTTACAGTAACTTTCACTGCGACTGATGCATGTGGAAACTTCTCTAGTTCAACTGGAACATTTACTATTCAAGATACAACTAATCCAAATTTAACTACAGAAGCTGCTTCTCAAACTGTAGAATGTGACGGCGCTGGAAATTTAACTCAGCTTAACGCTTGGTTGGCTTCTAATGGTGGCGCTTCGGCTTCGGATGTTTGTTCTGGAGTAACTTGGACTAACAACTATTCAGGAAGTTTATCCGATTTATGTGGATTGACTGGAACTGCTACAGTAACTTTCACCGCAACTGATGCTTGTGGAAACTACTCTAGTTCAACTGGAACATTTACTATTCAAGATACAACTAATCCAAATTTAACTACAGAAGCTGCTTCTCAAACTGTAGAATGTGACGGAGCTGGAAACTTAACTCAACTTAACGCTTGGTTAGCTTCTAACGGCGGTGCTTCTGCTTCGGATGTATGTTCTGGAGTAACTTGGACTAACAATTATTCAGGTTCATTGTCCGACCTATGTGGATTGAGCGGTTCTGTTACAGTAACTTTCACTGCGACTGATGCATGTGGAAACTTCTCTAGTTCAACTGGAACATTTACTATTCAAGATACAACTGCTCCCGTATTTACTTCAGAATTACCAGGAAACATAAGCGTTTCATGTGATGCTATTCCAATTCCTCAAGAATTGACCGGAGTTGATTCTTGTAGTAGTGAAATTACAATTACTTCTAATGACAATATCTTAGAAAATGAAAGTAACTGTATAGGTGAATTCACCATATTAAGAACTTGGACAATAACTGATAGCTGTGGAAATAATCAAACCTATACTCAAACCATTTCGGTATATGACAATACTGCTCCAACTTTAGTAACTCCGTATAGTACCGAAGTAGATGCAATTTGTTCTGAAATTCCTCCAAAACCAAATTTAGAATTTGCTGATAATTGTTCTGGGGTTGATCCGAATATAGTTTACACAGAAACTACAACAACTATATCTATTTATCAATATGTAATTGTTAGAGATTGGACTGTAAGTGATAATTGCGGAAATGAAGCTAATTTTTCTCAAACAATAAATGTTTCAGTTAATGAACCTTTTGACGCAATTCCGTACAGAATCTGTTTAAATGAAACTATTAATTTGTTTACTTTATTACCTGATAATCTACCAACAAATGGAACTTGGGTTGAAGTAAATACAAATGGAGCAATTACCGGAAGTATTTTTAACCCGTCTAACTTAGCTTTTGGTTATTATACCATTAGATATATAGTAAACGTAGAAAATAATCCTTGTCCATTTATTTATGAGATTTACATAAATGTTGCAGATTGTGATGTTTTAGCCGCTTGTGATATAACTGTTTATAATGCTGTTTCTCCAAACGGTGACGGTAAAAACGAAATATTTTTGATAGATGGAATAACTTGTTATCCAAATAACACTGTAGAAATTTATAACCGTTGGGGTGTAAATATTTACAAAGCAAATGGTTATGACAACAACAATGTTTACTTTGATGGACTATCTCAAAATAAATTAACAATTGGTAATGACAAATTACCTGGAGATACTTACTTTTATATTTTAAAATATAGAGATGCCCAAAACAACTCTTTTGAAAAAACAGGATATTTATACATAAAATACTAGTCTATGAAAAATTATATATACAATCTTTTATTATTATTTGGTATTTTGAGTTATAGCCAACAAGACTCACAATTTACACAATACATGTACAATACCATTAATATAAATCCAGCCTATGCTGGAACTAGAGAAACATTTAATGCGTTTGTATTACACAGAAATCAGTGGGTTGGTTTAGATGGTGCTCCTGTAACAAATACAGCTTCAGTAAACACAAATGTTGGAGATAGTAAATTTGGAGTTGGACTTTCATTTATAAATGATAATATCGGACCAACACAAGAAAATGCAATTTCTGCTGATATTGCTTACATTATACCTTTAAATGGTGAATACAAACTATCATTTGGTATAAAAGGAACGGCTAATTTATATAGTTTAGATGTGAACAAGCTAACTATATTTCAAGCAAACGACCCAGAATTTCAAAATTTAAATGGAAAACTTTCACCAAATTTTGGAACAGGTGTTTACTTCTATTCCGATAAGTTTTATGTTGGTGCTTCAGTACCCAATTTTAACAAAACGAAATATTATAACGCCAATGATGTATCGATAAATACAAAATCTGTAAGTTATTATTTATTATCTGGTTATGTATTCGATTTGAGTCAATCTGTAAAATTTAAACCATCATTTTTAGCGAAAGTTGATGAAGGTGCGCCATTTCAATTAGATGTAAACGCCAATTTTATGTTTAATGATAAATTTGTAATTGGAGGCTCTTATCGATTAGAATCTGCCGTTAGTTTATTAGCTGGTTTTCAATTCTCAAACAACTGGTTTTTGGGATATGGATATGATTTAGAAACTACTAAATTATCAAATTATAATTCGGGTTCACATGAGATATTTTTAAGATATGAAATCTTTAAAAATACTAAAATTTCAACACCTAGATTCTTCTAAATATTTGAATTATGAAAAAAATTATCGTACTCTTATTATTTGTTTCATGTCTAACGCATGCACAACAAGTTAAACTAAATAAAGCTGATAAGGAATTTAATTCATTTGCCTATGTTGATGCTATTGAAGTCTATGAAAAAATACTTCAAAACGGATATCAATCAGCTGAACTTTACGAAAAATTAGGGAATTCATATTACTTGAATGGTGAAAATGAAAAAGCAGCAAATTGCTACAAAGCCTTAATCGCTTATAATACTGAAATTGATCCAGAAATTTATTTCAAATATTCACATTGTTTAAAAGCTTTAGGTCAATATGATGAAGCCAATAAAATGATGCGTATTTACTATGACAAAACTTCAAACTCGTCAGGTAAAAAAGATTTAGATTCTTACTTATTGGACATTAAAAACAATTCTAAAGATTATCTAATTAAACCAACCGATATTAATTCTGAATTCTCAGATTATGGTCCTTATTATTACGGAAATAAAGTCTATTTTACATCTGCGATTGATACAGCCGCAGTAAGAAAAAAAATACACGAATGGACGGGTCAGAATTTTACGGATATTTATGTGGCAACCGTAAACAAAGACACTACACTTACCTACTCCGGAAATTTCTCTAAAAAAGTAAATACTAAGTTTAACGAGTCGTCTCCTATATTCACAAAAGATGGACAAACCATGTATTTCACTCGAAACAATTTTCTTAATGGAAAAAAAGGAAAAAGTGATGATAAAAGTACTTTCGTAAAAATTTACAAAGCGACATTAATGAATGGTGAATGGGACAATATTACCGAATTGTCATTCAATAATAACGAATCTAGTTTTGCACATCCTGCTTTATCTTTAGATGAAAAAACAATGTATTTTGCTTCAGATATGGCCGGAACAACAGGTTATTCAGATATTTATAAAGTCAAAAGAAACAGCGATGGAAGTTTTGGAAGTCCAGAAAATTTAGGTTCAGAGATAAATACAACTGGAAGAGAATCTTTTCCTTCTGTTGATAAAGATGGAAATTTATATTTTGCTTCCGATGGACATTTAGGATTAGGCGGTTTAGATTTATTCAAAGCGAAAATTAACGATGATGGTAGCTTCGAAAAACCAAAAAATTTAGGAGAACGAATTAATAGTCCGAAAGACGATTTTGCTGCTACTTTTTACGATAAAACATCTGGTTTTTTTACTTCGAATAGAGATGATGGAAAAGGTTTTGACGACATTTATTACTTTAACGAAAAACAATGTAAACAAAAAGCAGACGGAATTGTGTACGATGCACAAACCAAACAACCTATTCCAGCAGCCACAGTAATTTTATTTAATGATGAAATGAATGAAGTGGAAAAAATAGCTGCTGATGATAAAGGATATTATACATTTACAGTTGATTGTGGCAAAAAATACTATATCCGTGCTTTAAAAGATGAATATGAACCAGCAGAAATTAAACTAACTACAAATGCTGTAAACGAAAAAGTAAATACAAACAATATTTATCTTTCTAAAAAACAAATTCCTATTGATGAAGGAACTGATTTAGCAAAAATTTTCAATATTAGTAAAATTTACTTCGATTTAGATAAATCAAACATTCGTCCGGATGCGGAAGTTCATTTACAAAAAATTGTTGAAGTTTTAAAACAATATCCTAATATGGTAATTGATATTCGATCTCATACAGATAGTCGTCAAACCCATAAATACAACGAAGCCTTATCAGACAGAAGAGCAAAATCAACTCTAGAATATATTGTAAAAAACAAAATTGCTAGAAACAGGTTAACCGCTAAAGGTTATGGTGAAACTCAATTAGTAAACAAATGTGCAGATGATGTGAATTGTACAGAAGACGAACATCAGATGAACAGACGAAGCGAATTTATAATCGTAAAAATAAAATAAATAGTAGTTAGTTAAATTTGTTTTAAAAAAAAATCCCAAAGCTTTATAAGTTTTGGGATTTTTTATGATTTTAAAAAAGTTAAATTTTAATTCCTGGAGGAAGTAACTCTTGAAATCTTTTATTCTTTCTAAAAAATGAAACAATTTTTGTGTTTGTAGGAACCACTTTAAATTTACGCTCTTGGGCAATATCTAAAACGGAAATGATAAATTCGTTTACTCTGTCTTCTTCTTCATTTTCATTTGCACAAAGTTTAGTCAAAAATATCTTTCGCTCTTGTATAGCGTACTCAATAATCAAAAGTCCTTTGTCAGTTTTTGTTTCAAACTGTCTTAACAATTCATTGTCTTTAATTTCCTCAACTAGCATAAAATCTTGTTTTAAATACTAACAAATCTTAATTGTTTGTTAAAATGTATTGCAAATTTACGAAAAAAACAAAGACTAGTCAAGTACTAATTGAATGAAAATCATCATCATAGAAAAATATTAACTAAAAATGAATTTTTATAGATAAAAAAGTGAGTAAAATTGAAATTAAGTCATAATTTTAAGGCATTAAACAAATGAGTATGTCAAAAATTCAAGTGTATTTTGTTCCAGGTTTAGCCGCAAGCATTGAAATATTCGAAAACATAAAATTACCTGAAGCCACTTTTGAAACCCATTTTTTAGAATGGATTTTGCCTAAACATAACGAAACTATAGAAAATTATGCCAAAAGAATGTGCGAAAAAATAAAACATGAAGACATAGTTTTAATTGGAGTTTCTTTTGGTGGAATTATGGTTCAGGAAATGTCTAAAATCGTAAAAACAAAAAAAACGATAATTATTTCAAGTGTAAAAAGTAATCAAGAATTACCACTTCACATGAAATTAGCGAAAGCCACAAAATTCTATAAAGTATTACCAACAAGTTTATTAAGCAAAGTAAATTACTTGTCAAGATACGTAAAAGGTCGAGGGTTAATTGCAAAAAGAGTTCAGTTGTACAATAAATATTTATTTATGAAACAAACTAAATATTTAGATTGGGCAATTGAAAACGTTTTACTTTGGCAAAGAAGTATTCCAGATGAAAAAGTAATTCACATTCACGGAGATGAAGATATGGTTTTCCCAATAAGTAATATCAAAAATTGCATCGTTGTAAAAGGCGGAACACATATTATGATTGTTACCAAATACAAATGGCTAAATGAAAATTTACCAAAAATTATTTTAGAATAAAAAAAAGAAAACATGAAAACGATAGACAAAACCTTAATAATAGTCGGATTATTTGCAATTTGTGGTTTATTTATATTCTCCACATCATATAACAGTATTCCAAAGAAAAATCACGTGGAATATCCTTTAGATATGAATTTCTGTGGTGAAAAAGTTCCAACAGAATTAGCAGATGTAAAAGAACGATTAGATAGAGAAATGCTAATAAATATGAATATGCATGGATCTACAACAATCTTATTAAAAAGAGCGAATAAAGTATTTCCAATTATCGAACCTATTTTAGCAAAAAATGGTATTCCAGATGATTTCAAATATTTAGCGGTAATAGAAAGTGGTTTAATTAATGCGATTTCGCCTTCTGGTGCAAAAGGAGTTTGGCAATTTATGCCTGAAACGGCAAAAGAAAGTAAATTGGAAGTTACGGAACAAGTGGACGAAAGATATCATATTGAAAAATCAACTCAAGCGGCTTGTGAATATTTATTGAAAGCGAAAAATAAATTCGGAAATTGGACTGTTGCTGCTGCTTCTTATAATGGTGGAATGACCGGTTTGCAAAATCATATTACTTTTCAACAAAGTTCCGATTATTATAATTTATGGTTAACCGATGAAACAGCACGTTATGTTTTCAGAATCTTAGCTTTAAAAGAAATCATGAAAAACCCGGAGAAATATGGTTATTTAATTCCAAAAGAAGCTTTATACCCAAAAATTAATACCAAACGCATACAAGTTGATTCTACTATCACAAATTTGTCTACATTTGCTATAAGTCAGGGAATTAACTATAAAATTTTAAAAACACACAATCAATGGTTGCGCGATAAAAAATTAGATAACCCGACAAAAAAAACATATGAAATTGAAATTCCACTAGAAGGATATAATAATTAAAATGAAAAGCAAAATGACCATACAAATAATATTGTCTTTAATTCTAATTGGAATTTTAGCTGGCGTACTGAGCGGTTTAGTTGGTGTAGGCGGCGGTATAATTATGGTGCCTTTATTAGTCATGTTTTTTAGTTTTAACCAGCATGAAGCACAAGGAACAAGTTTGGCGGTTTTAGCTGTTCCTGTTACAGCGGTAGCCGTTTTTAATTATTATAAAGAAGGACAAATTAATTTAAAATATGCCGCAATAATTGCCGTATTTTTTGTTTTAGGAAGTATTGTCGGTAGTAAATTTGCACTGACTTTAGATCAGAAAGTACTTAAGAAAATTTTTGCTGTAGTGTTATTAGTTATTGCAGGTAAAATGCTTTTAGAGAAATAAAAAAACTCGAAACAATGTTAATTTGTTTCGAGTTTAATTTAGATTTTCAATTATCATTTTCCAGCTATACTAGTGCTGTCAAAAACCATTAATGTAATTATTATATTCTGGTTATGTGAAATGAACTTATGATAATAAAAATCTAAAATATTTATCAACCTTATCTTCCAGCAGACATATCAGGCTGATTATTATAACATTATAAAATTACACATTCAAATTTACTAACTAAAATAAACTCGATAATTTATTTAAAATTCTCGATAAATTGCACAATTATCAATAAAACAGAGTCATTTCATTCCGAAAAAACTACTTTAGAGAATTAAAAAAATAACTCGTATTTTTGTATCAAATAATAATAAATTGAAGAAGAAAAAAATTGTAATCTCTGGAATAAATATGGTTGAAGGTGGTATTTTTACTATACTTCACAATGTTTTGCAAGAACTATCTGAATACAATAAAAACAAAAATATTGAGGTAATTGCCTTGGTTCACGATGCTACAAAATTTAATTTTTCAAACATTCAATTAATTGAAATTCCAAATTCGAAAAAATCTTGGTTGTACCGATTCTATTACGAATATTTTTATTTCAAAAAACTATCCAAAAAATTGAAACCAGACGTTTGGTTTTCATTGCACGATACGACTCCGAGAGTTATCGCTAAAAAGCAATTTGTATATTGTCATCATCCTACCACTTTTTTTAAACCAACTTGGAAAGATTGGAAATTTGATTATAAAATTGGTGTGTTTTCACTTTTATATGACAATTTGTTTAAATTAAATATCTCAAAAAATCATACGGTTTTTGTGCAACAACATTGGATTAAAGAAGTTTTTGAAAATCGTTTTAAAATTTCCAATGTAAAAGTAGCCATTCCGCAATATGTAGAGGAAATAACCACTGAAAAGTTTCATTTTGAACCTAATAAAGTTCACTTTTTTTACCCAAGTTTTGCGAGAAGTTTCAAAAACCATGAAATCATTTTGGAAGCCATAAAATTACTATCAAAAAACATTACTGAAAAAACACAATTTCACTTCACTACAATTAAAGATAGTCAAGAAAAATATGCACGATTTTTAGTAAAAGAATATAGTTTTTTAGATAATGTTAATTTCTATGGAAAAGTAAAACGAAAACAATTACTTTCTATGTATAATGCAATGGATTGTTTAATCTTTCCTTCTAAAGTGGAAACTTGGGGCTTACCCATTTCTGAAGCTAAAGCCTATAAAAAACCTATGTTTTTAGCCAATTTAGCTTACGCGAAAGAAGCTTGTGGTAATTATGAAAATGTATCTTTCTTTGATCAAAGTAACGCGTTTGAATTAGCAAAAATAATTACTGGTTTTGTGGAAGAAAAGCATAACTTTCAAGGAAATAAAATAACTTTTGAAACCCGTGAAGATTTACACAATTGGAAAGAATTGTTCCATTATATTTTAAACGATTAAGATGCCTTTTTTTACCGTAATAATTCCGCTTTACAATAAAGAAAAATATATTGAAAATGCTATTAATAGTATTCTCGATCAAACTTTTACTGATTTTGAAGTATTGATTGTAAACGATTGCTCTACAGATAAAAGTGTAGAAATTGCTTCAAAATTTTTATCCGAAAAAGTGCAACTTATTCATCACGAAAAAAATAGTGGTTTAGCCGCAACTCGAAATACTGGAATTAAAAATGCCAATTCTAATTACATAACTTTTTTAGATGCTGACGATTTATGGAAACCTCATTTTTTAGAAAAAACATATAATTTGATTCAAAATTTCCCTGAAGCGCGAATATTTGGAACCAATTATGAAGAAATTTGGGATAAAACAATAAAAAATCCACACAATGGATCAGAAATTTTACCAACAAATTTTTCAGGTTATGTAAACTTTTTCAAGATTAATTTGAAACAAGGACTTTACAATCATGGTTCTGTTTGTTTGCATAAAGAAGTGTATGAAAAGGTTGGGTTTTACAATGAAAACATCCAATTATCACAAGATTTAGATTTCAATATTAGAGCGAATTATCACTTCAAATTAGCTTATGATAATTCAGTGCAAATGAGTTATTTCATGCAAACTGATAATCAATTGACAAGAAGTTCAATTGTAAACAAAACAATTCCGGATTATGACAACTATGAAGATTGGGCAAAAACCAATTCCGATTTAAAGAAATATCTCGATTTTGAACGTTATGTTTTAGGCAAACGCTTAAAGAAAAACAACGATTTGCGTTGGAAAAAAATGATTGCAAATATAGATTCGAATAATCTTAATTGGAAACAAAATTTACTTTTAAAAGTACCAAGTTTTGTTTTAAATTTTTTAGATAAAGTAAAGTTGTTTTTATTGAAATTAGGAATAAAACCTAGTACGTATTAGTTTTCAATAACGAACTGATGCAAAAAAACTTCGTGCCTTTTTGTCTTCGTGGCAAAAAAACTTGGAGTCTTATTATTTCACAAAACTCAAATATTCCTTGTAGCTTCTAATATAATCCTCTTCCGAAAATTCCTCTGAAGCTAAAACCAAACATACTGAACCTGAAGAAAAATTTTCTAATTCACGCCAAATGTTATTTTCAATCAGTAAACCTTTATCTGGACGATTTAAAGTAATAATTTCTTTTGAATTTCCATCTTTCAAAACCACGTCAAAACTTCCTGAAATCGCTATTAATACTTGATTTGTTTTTTTGTTTGCATGTCCACCACGTTTGGCACCACTTGGAACATCAAACAAATAAAATACTCTTTTAATTTCATAAGGAATTGTATTATTTTCAATAACACCAATATTACCTTTCGTATTGTTTATTTTGGGAATGTCTATTATTTTGTAGTTCATTTTATGTTCTTTGTTTTTCGAAAACCTTTAACCATTCTGCACCAATAGTTTCTAAACTAAACGGTTTTACACTAGCTAAAGCGTTTTCTTTACAGTGTAAATATAAATTATTATCTGAAACAAATAGATCAATCGCTTCAATAAGTTTTTCTGTATTCTGATTTTCGATTAACAATCCATTGTTTTTATGGTCAATTATTTCATTTGGCCCAGAAGCATAATCCCAAGAAATTATAGGTGTTCCACAAGCTAAAGATTCTAATAAAACCATTGGCATTCCTTCATATTTACTGGTAGAAATGGTAAACAAAGCGTTTCTATAATATCTAAATGGATTTTTAACATTGCCTTTAAAAATAACTAAATCTTGTAAATTCAGACTTTCGGCTAATTTTATCCATTTGTTTTTCAGTTTTCCTTCACCTAGAATAAGTAATTTAATATTTTTCGAAGGCAAAACCGACTTCGCGTAACATGCAATTAATTTATCAAATTGTTTTACGTTTTTATGCATACTTCCAGCTGATAAAACATAGTGAAAATCGTCTGAAATGGGTTGAGTTGCCTTTTCGGAAATATTTTTAAAATCAATTGGATTATAAATTAATTTAGAAGTTATAAAATTGTATTCCGAACGTACTCTATCGTTAATTCCTTTTGAAACCGTAATAAATTGTTGACAATTTCTATATAATACTTTCGCTAAAAAAGTACTTTTTGGAATATAAGATTGCAATTTAAAACTATGAATCGTTTGTATAAATTTTGGATAAACGAAGTTATGAATAATTAATTCTTGTAAAAAAAGTGGTTTCGTACGAAAATCAATTACATAGTCGAAATGATTGTTTACGAAGAATTTTTTCAAAGCAAAAAACCGCTTGCTTCTACTCCACCAACTGTTCCTTTTATCTTTTAAATGTTCTAAATGGAAAAGTTTTCCTGAAAAATCATATTCTACTTTTCCTGAAAAAACTACATGATAGACTTCAATTTCCTGATTCTCAAAATAGTTAGATAATAACGCAGCACAACGCTCGGCACCACCATCTGAAAGTGTTACGGTAACTAAACAAATTTTTAATACTTCAGCTTTCTTATCCAAAAGATATAGTTTTTAACAAATATAAAAATATTCAATAAACTATGGTTGTCATTCTTTAAATTTATAAATACTTTGTATATTTGGACAACTATAATAGAATTTACAATGGCATTTATTAAAACAACCGAGCAAGCTTCAAAATACGAACATTTAGAAAAAATGTCTGTAAAAGAGTTGCTAACCAACATCAATACCGAAGACAAAACGGTTCCGTTTGCGGTTGAAAATGCATTACCACAAATTGAAGCTTTAGTGGAACAAATTATTGCTAAAATGAAAAATGATGGGCGTTTGTTTTATATTGGCGCTGGAACTTCTGGTAGATTAGGAGTTGTTGATGCCAGTGAATGTCCGCCAACGTTTGGTGTTGATTTCGATACCGTTATAGGAATTATTGCTGGTGGTGACACTGCGATTAGAAAAGCTGTTGAATTTGCAGAAGATAACAAAGAACAGGCTTGGGAAGATTTACAAAAATGGAATATTACTCAAAATGATGTGGTAATTGGTATTGCCGCTTCAGGAACAACTCCATATGTAATTGGTGGATTACAAAAATGTAATGAAAATAAAATTCTTACTGGAAGTATTAGTTGTAATGCAGAAAGTCCACTTTCAAAAACAGCTAATTATCCGATTGATGTAATTGTTGGTCCAGAATTCGTTACCGGAAGTAGTCGAATGAAAGCCGGAACTGCTCAGAAATTGGTTTTAAATATGATTTCTACTTCAACTATGATTGCTTTAGGAAAAGTAAAAGGAAACAAAATGGTAGATATGCAATTGAGTAATGATAAATTAATCGATAGAGGAATTCGAATGATTATGGAAGAAATTCCCATTACTTATGAAGTTGGCGCTAAATTATTAGAAGAATACGGAAGCGTAAGAAAAGCAGTTGATTTTTTCAATAGTAAAAGGTTTTAAATTATAAGAGCCAAGTAAAAAGGCAAAATATAAAAGTAAAAAAAAGAGTTAATTAATAGAATCTGAAACTAGTTCAGATTAAAAAAAAGTAAAATATGAAATCAAAGATTCATGAACACCAAAAAAACAATGCAATTAGCGTGAGTAAAAAGTTAATCTATGTTAGTTTATTATTAGTTTCGTTTGTAAGTTTTTCTCAAACTCGATTTGTGACAAGAGAAATTCCAGCAGGACAATCAATTGAATTAAAAGACAAAAAAATGTTTATTAACAATGAGCAAATCCCGTCTTATGAAATTAAGAAATACTTAAAAGACAACGATTTTAAAGCCTATTCTTTATATAACAAAGCTAAAAACAAAAGTGTTTTTGGTGGTTTATTATTAGGTCTAGGATCCGTACTAATTGTGAGTGATGCTGTAAAAGCAATAGTTACAGAAGGTAGCAACTATCCTACAGCAATGACCTATATTGGTGCAGGTATGGCAGGAACTTCAATTTTTGTTTTAAAAGGTAAAAATAAAAAAATGCAAGAAGCCATTGAATCTTATAATAACGGATTAAAAACGACAAGTGAATTAGAAAATAATTTTGAAGCTAATGTAAATATAGTAGCCAATCAAAATGGTGTAGGTTTACGATTAAGTTTCTAATATGTCAGTTAACAGAGACGTTTTAAACAGAGGACTTCGTTTTTTAATGGGTTCTTTACCTACTCTATTTATAGGTGTTTTTATCTTAAATAGTAGTTTTAAAAACCAGAAACATCCTTTGTATATTTATATACTAATTTTGGCTGTTTTAATTTGTGCGTATGCTGTTTATCTTATGTTTAAAGGCATTAACACGATAATGAAAAGTATGTTTGATAAATAGTTTTGATTTACGAAATATTAAAAAAATAAATAATTGAAAAAAATAATAGTACTACTCACTTTAACTCTTGTTTCTTGTTACAACCAAGAAAGAACTTGTAAGGATTTCAAAACTGGAAAATTCACTTCAGAAACTACAGTGGAAGGAAAAAAATTCACCAGTTCTTTTGAAAGAAATGATTCTATTCAAGTCGAAAATTACAATTCGGTTATTGATACGTTTTCTATTCGTTGGATAAATGATTGCGAATACATCTTAGAAAATGTGAATCCTAAAAATAGAGCGGAAAAAAAAGCCGTTCATGTTAAAATACTCAACACCAAAGATTTAAAATACAATTTCGAATATTCTTTTGTGGGCGATGCAAAAAAACAATTTGGTTCTGTAACAAAACTATAAGAATCTACGTAAAATCACAGTAAAAAATAAATTAACAAACTAAACTAAATGGAAATTTTAACCAATCCAGATGCTTGGATAGCATTATTAACCTTAACTTTTTTAGAAATCATTCTTGGAATTGATAACATTGTATTTTTATCCATTGTATCAGGAAAACTAGAAGAAAAAGATCAACCTAAAGCCAGAAGAATCGGATTACTATTAGCTATGGCTTTTAGGATTATATTACTTTTCGGAATTACTTGGGTGATGAGTTTAAAAAAATCATTCTTCGATTTTGATTGGGGATTTTTATCAGGAGGCATTTCTGGTCAAAGTTTAATCATTTTTGGTGGAGGTTTATTCTTATTATATAAATCGGTTTCAGAAATACATCATAAATTAGAAGGTGAAGATGAAGGAACTAGTGGAAAAGCAAGTAATTCATTAGGTGCGGCGATTTTACAAATTGCCTTATTAAATATCGTATTCTCATTTGATAGTATTTTAACCGCTATCGGTTTAGTGAGTGCAGCAGAACCACCAGTAGGTTTTGGACCTGCAGGTGCGATTGAAATAATGATTATGGCAATTATCATTTCAATTATCATTATGATGATTTTTGCTGGCCCAGTTAGTAAATTTGTAAACAATCACCCAACTATTCAAATTTTAGGATTATCGTTTTTAATTTTGATTGGAGTAATGTTATTAGCAGAAGGTTCACACTTAGCTAACTTTAAATTCTTTGGTGGTGAAGAAGTACACAGTATTCCGAAAGGGTATTTATATTTCTCTATTTTCTTCTCACTATTTGTAGAGTTTTTAAATCTGAAAATGAAGAAAAACAGCAAAAAACCAGTGGTTTTACACAATAGTAAAATTATGGATAAGAAATTAGAAGATTCTGATGTAACAAATTAAAAAACATTTTATCATAAAAAAAGCCTCATACTTTATGAGGCTTTTTTTTTTACAATTATGCAGTCCCGAAAATTATTTCGGGACTTTTTTTGCCAATAAACAACACTAAATATTAACAAAATTTACGGAAGTACCGTAATAATAACAAATAAAACTTGAGTAAATTCACATTAAATAATTCATTAACCCATTTCTAACAGAATTTATATTTTTTTATTTAATCATAAATTATCGCAACTATGAGAAATATAGATTAAAACCATTTCTAAAAGCCTTCTTTTCTAATTTTAACTTATTATTTATTACATTTTAAAACCTAAAAAATGAAAAAAATAACTACAATACTGGTATTGCTATTTTCGCTTAATAATGTAATGGGGCAACCAACTCCTCCTGGCGTTAACTATTATTTTGTAATTGACAATGATAATGATGGTTTTACTACATTCGACATTAATTATTATATCAATAACTATATGTACAATAAAGCTTTAACGATGGGTTTTAATCTTTCTGGATACAATCTTTCCTTATTTCCAAGTTATACAGATTACATTAATAATACGAATGTTATTGGAAATACTTATATAAATCAAGTAAATTCTTCTCAGTATTGTAATTTAAAATTAGTTTATAGTGGAACAGGTGTCAGTTATGACCAAGAAACTTTAGATAATAATTTTTCTAATATAATTTTAAAAACCGTTAATCCTGATCTTGATGATGACAATGATTCTGTATTAAATGAATTTGAAGATTTAAATAATAATTCCATACTAAATAATGAAGACACCGATTCAGACGGAATTTTTAATTTCCTAGATAATGATGATGATGGCGATGGTGTTTTAACTATCAATGAAGACTACAACCTTAACGGATCACCATTAGATGATGACACAAACACCAATGGAATTCCTGATTATTTAGACAATACTCTAATTTTAACTTCAGAGAATTTTCTTTCTAAAAAGAATATTAAACTATATCCTAATCCAGTACAAAACAACTTAACTATTTCTACTTTATACTCAGATTATCAAAGTGTTGAAATTTTAGATTTGACTGGAAAAGTATTGAGAATTACAAATGAAAACACATCCAATATAGATTTCTCAGGTTTTGAATCAGGAATCTATTTCGTAAAAATAAATTGGTTAGATGCATCTCTCAATTTTAAAATAGTTAAGTTATAAAAAAAAAGCCTCATGAAATATGAGGCTTTTTTTATAGTAAAACTTTCTTACTCCAAACTCAACGTGATTTGTCCGTCATCATCAAGTTCAATGTTAAAATCTTGTATGTCTTTTGAATCAGTTTCATCAGAAGGTATAACCTCTGGTTCATCTAAAACTTCTTCATAAGGTAACGAATCTAACATATTGATTTGCTTAATCTTATCTACTGTTAATTGATTACCTAAAGCTTTAATTCCTTTAACGGCAATAAACTCATCTAAGTTCACAATCTGATTCTCTTTTTGTACACCTTTTACTTTAGCATAAATCACCTCAGCCATTGGTAACCAATCTGTTGAAATGATTTCTAATTGTGATTTATCGTGTTCCGTGATGAAAATTTCTTCTTTGTTTTCGTTTTCGATTAAGAAACGTTTTATAAAATAACGGTCTTTTTCACCATCGTAATAAATTGCTGAAATCGGTTTTTTAGGATTCCATTTTTCCATTACAATCATGTCTTCATCGAAATGTGTCGTCAATTCTGGAATAATGGTTTTTATTTTTCCGGATTGATTCGCGATAAGCAATCTATCATTAGGTTTAAATTCCCCTAACAACTCGCCTCTTCCATCTACATTTAAACGATGCACCGTTTCATCGAACCAAATTTTTCTTGGACGAAGTGTAGAAATACCTTTTTCTTTCAATTCAATTTTCTTAATTGGATATTTAGAAACCGTATTTCCTTTACTAGCACGACCTTTAATAGCAATATCAGAAAAATCTTGATCCCATTTCAGTTTCTTGATACTTCCAACTTGACGTAATAAAATCGTCACTACCTCAGCTTCTCCATTTGGATTGGCAGAGAAATAAAGTACTTGTGAACCTGGTTTTTCTTGCGTTAAATCGTAAAATTTATCTCGAGTTACACCAGAAACATTGAAACGTTTGATAAACGTAGAACCATTTTTACCATCGCGATACATCATGTTGTAAATCGTACGCTTATCATTTTTATCGAAAACTGCAATATGAATGATGTCTTTACCTACGAATTTTTTATCGTCCACTTTCGCAATCATCATTCTTCCATCTCTAAGGAAAACAATTACATCATCGATATCTGAACAATCGGCTACGTATTCGTCTTTCTTTAAGCCTGTTCCAAAGAAACCTTCTTCTTTGTTGACATATAATTTGGTATTACGTAAAACCACTTTCGTAGCTTCAATCGTATCGAAACTTCTTAATTCCGTTTGACGTTCTCTTCCTTTTCCGTATTTTTCTTTTAGTTTGGCGAAATAGTCAATGGCAAAATCAATTAGGTTGTCTAAATGATGTTGCACTTCTTTCATTTGATCTTCTAATTTCGAAATAAAATCGTCCGCTTTATCCGAGTCGAAACGCGTAATACGAATCATTGGAATTTGCGTTAATTTCTGTAAATCTTCATCTACAATATCTCTAACAAATGACTTTTTGAATGGTTCGAATTGCTTGTATAAATATTCATAAAGCGTTTCTCTATCCGAATACAATTTGAAATCGATATACATTTCTTCACGAATGAAGATTTTCTCTAAAGTAGAAAAATGCCATTTTGTTTTTAGTTCCTCTAATTCAATCTCTAATTCTTTACGAAGTAATACAACGGTTCTTTCTGTCGAAATTTTCAACATATGAGAAACACCCACAAAAAGCGGTTTATTGTCTTCAATTACACAACCTAAAGGCGCTACAGAAGTTTCACAAGCTGTAAAAGCATACAACGCATCAATAGATTTATCTGGCGAAACACCTGGGAAAAGATGAATTAATATTTCTACCTCAGCAGCCGTATTGTCTTCAATCTTTTTAATTTTTATTTTACCTTTTTCGTTGGCTTTCAGAATACTATCAATCAAAGTTGATGTATTGGTTGAAAAAGGAATTTGAGTAATGACTAACGTTTGTTTGTCTAATTGCGAAATTTTAGCTCGCACTCGCACTCTACCACCACGCATTCCGTCATTATAATTCGAAACATCTGCAATACCAGCCGTTTGAAAATCGGGATAAATGGTAAATGGTTTGCCTTTTAATATTTTTATAGAGGCGTCAATTAATTCATTGAAATTGTGAGGCAAGACTTTAGTTGACAATCCAACCGCAATTCCTTCTGCTCCTGAAGCTAATAATAATGGGAATTTTACTGGTAAATTGTTTGGTTCTGCTCTACGACCATCATAAGAAACTCCCCAATCTGTAATTTTTGGAGAATATAAAACTTCCAAAGCAAATTTTGACAAACGCGCTTCAATGTAACGAGAAGCTGCAGCGCTATCACCTGTTAGAATATTTCCCCAGTTACCTTGACAATCGATTAGTAATTCACGTTGCCCGATTTGCACCATCGCATCACCAATACTCGCATCTCCGTGAGGATGATACTGCATCGTGTGACCAACTACATTGGCAACTTTGTTATAACGACCGTCATCCAACTCTTTTAACGAGTGCATAATACGACGTTGAACGGGTTTGAAACCATCTTCAATCGCAGGAACGGCACGCTCTAAAATTACATACGAAGCGTAGTCCAAAAACCAATCTTTGTACATTCCTGTAACTTTGGTAATGGTATCTTCTGGATTTTCGTCGTTTTCGTAAAAATGTTGTCCTTCGAAGTTTTTGGCTTCTACTTCAATAATTTCTTCGGAATTATCTTCTTCTTGATGGTCATCAATAGAATTATCTTCCGAATTGTTATTTTCAGTATTTTCTTCTTCTGGATTTATGTTTTCTTCTTCGTCTTTCATTTATGCTGACTGTTTAAATATTATTTAAACTATAATTATATAAATTAATTAAGCAACTACTTCTTTAAGATAATCATCTAGAGTTTCAGGAGTTTCAGCATAATTACTAAAAATTGAAATTGCTTGTTGATTAGTCAATGGACTTGCAAAAGGAAATGTTATCGATTCTCTATTTAATCTTGATTCAGCTAACATGCAATCAATAAACTTAATCAAAAATTCCATTTCGTATTTGCCTCTAAACATTTTTGAAACATCACAATTTTTAAATTCCTCAATTTTCTGATTTAAAACTTCTCCATCAATTTCACTAGCATTCGGATACTTATCTTTCAAATCTTGAATACTATAATTTTGGGCTACTTCATCAATGGAAATTTGAATTAAACCTCTGTCCATTTTATCAGCAAGCTGAACTCCTGTTTTTATGCCATCACTATTTCTAATATCTATCAAACAAGCATACCAAGCGTTAAATAATAAAACTGCTGAATGAAACTCATCTTGTCTTTCTTTATACAGTTTAGAATATTTTTCAAACAAAGTATTAGTTGTTTCTGACAAATGAAATTCATTACTCAAAATTTCTTTAAAAACGGATTGAGAAACATATAAATTTTCTATTGAATAACAAGCAGTTTCAAATACCGGTGGATTTTGCAATGATAAAGTCTCATTAAAATCTTTATCAATAAAAAAGGCTTTTTTATATTTGTTGTAAACAGCTTGGTTTTTTATAAGATTGTGAACTTCTAATACTTTTGACCTTCCCCCACATTTTATTGGATGAAAATCAGTTGTATGCTTTTTAATTCTAGGAACATAATACGGATTGTCTTTTCCTTCAAAAAAACAAAATAAATGATTTGTCAATTTTGCTGTCGAATTCATAAATTCAGTGTAAGCAACTACTGGTTCCATAGTGCTATTTCTCATTTGCTCAACTCCTAAACTCATTTAGTGATGTTTTTTGAAAGTGAGAAATATTCATTTAAACCAACAGCATATCTATCCAATTCATTATCAAATATAAATGGAGAATGTGTAACTGCCAATAAAAAATTACATTTATTTGAATTTACAATATCTGGCAATAATTCTTTTTGCCAAAGCATACTTAATGATAATTCCGGTTCATCAAAAAGAACCAAAAAGCGTTTTTCTTCAGAAGAAAGGTAAATCCTTGAAAAAATTGAAATTATTTGTTTTTCTCCAGATGAAAGATTTTTTAAATCAATTTTTTCTTCAGTAATTTTAGATTTTATATAAATTGAAATATTACTCTCATCATAAAAAATTTCTTTATTTACAAGATATTTATTACAAACATCCCTAAATATTTTTATCAACTTATCTAAAGGTTTTTGCTTTTCATAACTTTCAACTAATTTATTAAGTAAATGAATTGATAGTGGATTATTTACCTTTTTATCAATTACAATTGTCTTAATTGATTCTTTTTGAACTTCTGATAATAAAGAACCAACTCTAGATAATATCAAATTAATATCTTCTTCACTTGTTTTTTCAAGCACATTATTTTGAAAATCATTATCATCAATAACAATATTTAAAACATCCTTTGTAAATTGAGTCAATCCTTCTTTTAATAATAAATCAATTTTGTTTTCAATTTGTTTAAATTTTCGTTGGACATCATCCATTCCAAACTGAATTAAATTTGCTTCTTCTTCTAAAAATTCATCTTCATTATATCCTAAATTATGCAAATCCTCTTCAACTCTTCTATATGTCGGAAAATACATAATTTCAGAAGCACCTAATGCTTTTTTGATTTTTAAATCAAACTCTTTAAATACAGAATTAAACTTAAATTCTTTATCAAAATCTTCAAAATATCTAAATAATCTATGAATTGGATATTTTCGATATTTTGAATTAGTTTCAAGCATTCTTTCTAATTCATAGGTATTTCTCTTTTTTTGGCTAAACTTTCGACTTAAAGACTCAAATTGAGCATACCCAAATTCCTCTATAAATTCTTTTACTTCCTTTTCTCTATAAAGCCTATCAATTGATTTTTTTATTTCATCTTTTCTTATTTCAATTTCATCTTTCTCAAATACAATAACTAATTTTTCGAAATTAAAATCATTTAATCTTAAAAAATTTCTTGTTAATGTATAATATAATAAGTTTAGAACCTGCGTTTTTCCTAACCCATTCTCACCAATAAGAATTTTTTTATTTTCATCAAAAGAGATATTCACATTATTTGTACCAAATAATCCTTCAACTCTAAAACTTTTTATATAGCTATCTTTAATCATTGTTAATTTTTTTAAAACAAAAAAATATAAAATTACTTATTCTGTTATAATTTATATAATTACAAATTTACGGTTTAAAACTAAAAAAACTAATTTAGCTTACCATAAGTATTTGCTTCTAAACTTCCTCTTCTACTACATCCAATTCCACCTTCAAGTTGTTGATGATAAACTCTTGACGGTCGGGTGTGTTTTTACCCATGTAGAATTCTAATAACTTTTCGATAGATGTCGTTTTATCTAACATCACAGGATCTAAACGAATGGTTTCTCCAATGAAATTTTTAAACTCATCTGGTGAAATTTCTCCTAATCCTTTAAATCGGGTAATTTCTGGTTTTGGTTTTAATTTTTCCATCGCTGCTTTTCGTTCTTCTTCCGAATAGCAATAAATGGTTTCTCTTTTATTTCGAATTCTGAAAAGTGGCGTCTGTAAAATATACAAATGTCCTTCTTTAATCATTTCAGGAAAAAACTGTAAGAAGAATGTAATTAACAACAAACGAATGTGCATTCCATCGACATCGGCATCGGTAGCAATTACGATATTGTTGTATCGTAAATCTTCCATACTTTCTTCAATATTCAATGCCGCTTGCAATAAATTGAATTCTTCATTTTCGTATACGATTTTCTTGGTCATACCGTATGAATTTAGTGGCTTACCACGTAAACTGAAAACAGCTTGTGTATTTACATCACGACTTTTAGTAATCGAACCAGAAGCCGAATCTCCCTCCGTTATAAAAAGCGTACTTTCTAAACTTCTTGGGTTTTTGGCATCTGTTAAATGTACTCGGCAATCGCGTAATTTCTTATTGTGTAAGTTAGCTTTCTTAGCTCTGTCTTTTGCTAATTTTCTAATTCCAGATAATTCTTTACGCTCGCGTTCCGCTTGTAGAATCTTACGAAGTAAAGCATCGGCAACTTCTGGATTTTTATGTAAGAAGTTGTCTAACTTAGTTTTAATAAAATCATTTACAAATGTACGAACCGATGGCGCATTTGGTCCCATATCTGTAGAACCCAACTTAGTTTTAGTCTGACTTTCGAAAACTGGCTCTTCTACACGAACCACAATAGCCGAAACAATTGATTTACGAATGTCTGATGCTTCAAAAGGTTTGTTATAGAACTCTTTTATGGTTTTTACCAAAGCTTCACGGAAAGCACCTAAATGGGTTCCTCCTTGTGTAGTATTTTGTCCGTTTACAAAGGAATAGTATTCTTCTGAATATTGGGATTTACTGTGTGTGATGGCTACTTCAATATCATCTCCTAAAAGATGAATGATTGGATACACCATATCTTCTTCCGCAATATTTTCTTCTAATAAATCTTTTAAACCATTATCTGAAAAATATTTTTCGCCATTATAATATATTGTTAAACCCGTATTCAGGTAACAATAATTTTTAAGCATTTTTATAATGTACTCGTTACGATACTTATAGTTTTTAAAAATAGCTTCATCCGCTACGAAAGAAACTTTTGTTCCTTTACGTTTTGTGGTTTCAATAACATCTTCTTCAAGTGTTAAATTACCCGCAGAAAATTCGGCTGCTTTTTGTTGGTTATCACGAACAGATTCTACACGGAAATAATTTGACAAAGCATTTACAGCTTTCGTACCAACTCCATTTAAACCTACAGATTTTTTAAAGGCTTTAGAATCGTACTTTCCACCTGTATTCATTTTAGAAACTACGTCGACTACTTTTCCTAATGGAATACCACGACCATAATCGCGCACGGTCATCATTTTGTCTTTTAACGTAACTTCAATGGTTTTTCCAGCGCCCATTACAAATTCGTCGATACAGTTGTCGAGAACTTCTTTTAATAAAATATAAATACCATCATCTGGTGATGAACCATCTCCCAATTTTCCAATATACATTCCGGGACGCATACGGATATGCTCTTTCCAATCGAGTGAACGTATATTATCTTCGTTGTATTGATCTTGTTGCTCTAGCATAATCGGATTTTGGATTTGTTGCAAGATAAACGATTTGATTAAAAAATAAAAATGGTTTTTGAAGAAGTTATCATAAAAGTTATGAGTAGAGAGAAATTAGTTGGGAGCTTTTATTAAAGCATGAAAATACTCCTTACTTTTTACTAATAACTCATTACTATTTCGAATAATGTCTGAAAATTCCAGTATCGGTTAAAGTATGTAAAGCTGCTTTTTGATTGGCTGCTTTTAAGGCTTGATTTGCCCATGAATTACACGTGTAAAACAAAGAATAACTTCCTTTTGCTTCATAGAAAACATCGGTTTCACCGTAAACGGCATCGGTTTCTATTTTGATGTTTTCACCAGAATTTGTTTTGAAAGATTCATGGATAAACAATACTAATTTTTGATATTCTAATGTCGAAATTTGAATCTTTTTACAAAACGCGTCTTCTTTCATTGTTTTATAAAAAGTGGTATGCAAAGCACTAGAAATTAATCCGGTTGCTGCTTTTAATGCGGTGCTTACTTTTAAATCTGCCCAAGTTGGTGTTTCTAAATAAAATCCTCTGTCACCCCAACCCATAGCTAAGTATTTCGCAGTGGAATCTTTTGCTTTGGTGTGTTCAAATTTAATTTGTTTCGACCAATCATAGCTGTCGTTTTTAACAGGAACTACGATATCAGTATGAACTCCATTTGACAATATGAAAATCTCCACTTTTGGTTCATCAATAGCAGCTTCTTTGTCATTTACAGTGACGTAAGACATTAAAGTAACAAGTAATCCGTATGCTATTAAAGTCAATAAGAATACTCCAATATATTTGAAAGTTTTTTTGATGGTTTTCATAAATATCAATTTTATGAAGAACTTAACAAATGTTATGCCACAAAAAAACCGCAAAGTAAATTTTGCGGTTTATATATTAAAAAATCTAATTTTTAAAGATTAAAACTCCAATTTAAAATTAGATTAATTGAATTCGTTTTTATTGTACCATCGTTATAAACCTCAACATCACTTGTATTTACTAATCCTAAGTTTTCTCTCAATTCCAATTTCAAGTCATTCTTTTCATTCAACTTAAATACCTTTCCAAAACCAAGAACTAATCCTCCATCCCCACTTTTATTCTTATCTGTAGTATCTGTAGTATCATTAAACCTTTTAGACGTAAATTTAGAATTTAAAAGATAGCCAACGAATAAACCTCCATTAACATAAAAATCTTTTTTTGGAGTAAAATAATAACTTACATAAACTGGTAAAACAAGATAACTGTAATTGATTTTAGCATCACTTTTCACTCTTTCACCAAAACCATCTTGATTCATTAAATAAAGATAACCATTATCTTTAGCAGTCTTATTTTCATAATTTAAATTAGCACCTATAGATAAATTGTCTTTTAAAAAATACTCAAAAGACAATCCTCCTAAATATGAAAAATTAGCACCTAAATTTTCTGAATAAGCGTTTCCTCTTAAACTGGCATAATTCAATCCACTATTAACTCCAAACTTGACTTTATTTTGCCCGTACGATGTTAATGCAATCAATGAAAATGCAAGTATAAATATAATTTTCTTCATACTATTCTCTAAAACTACACGTTAAAACGGAAATGCATTACATCACCATCTTTTACTATGTATTCTTTACCTTCTACTCTAAGTTTTCCAGCTTCTTTACATTTTGCTTCTGTTCCTAAATTTGAATAATCTTCAAAAGCGATAACTTCTGCACGGATAAATCCTTTTTCAAAATCGGTATGAATAACTCCAGCCGCTTGTGGTGCAGTATCTCCAACTTGAATAGTCCAAGCTCTAACTTCTTTTACACCTGCTGTAAAATACGTTTGTAAGTTTAATAATTTGTAAGCTGCACGAATTAATACTGCCGAACCTGGTTCAGATAATCCCATGTCTTCTAAGAAAACTTGACGTTCTTCGTAGCTTTCTAATTCTGTAATATCCGCTTCTGCACCTACAGAAAGAATAATAACTTCTGCTTGTTCGTCTTTTACTAATTCTCTAACTTGATCTACATATTTGTTTCCGTTTACAGCTGATGCTTCGTCTACGTTACACACATATAAAACTGGTTTAGCTGTAATTAATTGAAACGCATCGTACAAAGCTTCTTCTTCAATACCATTTGGTTCAACCGTTCTAGCCGATTTTCCTTGTAATAAAGCTTCTTTAATTTTATCTAAGATACTTTTTTCGATTTTCGCTTCAGCATTTCCAGTTTTTGCACCTTTATTTGCTTTTTCTAAACGTTTTTCAACTGTTTCTAAGTCTTTTAATTGTAATTCGATGTCAATTGTTTCTTTATCACGAATTGGGTTTACATTTCCATCAACGTGTACAATATTATCGTTATCAAAACAACGTAACACGTGAATAATAGCGTTACATTCTCTAATATTTCCTAAAAACTGATTTCCTAAACCCTCACCTTTACTTGCACCTTTAACTAAACCTGCAATATCAACAATATCAACAGTTGCCATTTGTACACGTTCTGGTTTTACCAATTCTTCTAAACGATTAATTCTTGGATCTGGAACGTTTACTACACCAATATTTGGTTCGATAGTACAAAACGGAAAGTTTGCACTTTGCGCTTTTGCGTTAGATAAACAATTAAATAATGTCGATTTTCCTACGTTTGGTAAGCCTACAATTCCTGCTTTCATATTATTTGTATTCAGTTAACCGATTAAAGTTAACAGTTAGATTTAAATTTTAAAGTTTGCAAATATAGTTTAAAAGTTACGGAGTAGCAAAGTTGAAATTTAGTTTAACAACAAAAATAAAAAATACACTTTACAATTATTTTACTTCGATTATGAAATTTAACAAAATCTATATGATTTAGTAAAAAACAAAACAACTTAAGTTAACAATACGAATCTAAGTTTGCCGAATAAACAAACATAAATTTATCATGAGAAAACTCTTCTTCTTAACTCTTCTAATAGGATACTCCTGTTTTTCACAGACATTGCATCCTTATTTACAAAATGTAACACCAACTTCAATTTATGTCAATTGGAAAACTAGCAGTAATAGTGAAACTATTGTTGAATACGGAACTTCCTCAGGAAATTTAAACGTAACAGTTACAGGAAATACAAATATTTTTACCGACACGGGATATCCTGGTAACTATTATTATCATTCTGCAAAGCTTATAAATTTAACAGCTAACACCAAATATTATTACAGAATTAAAACAGGTAGTGAATTATCGGTTATTAAATCGTTTAAAACATTACCAAATCCAGGACAAGCAGCAACTGCAGATGGACATATTCGATTTTTAATTATGGGAGATAACCAATTAAAAAATGAACCTCGTTATGATTCGTTAGTATCAGCAGCTAAAAGAAAAATTAAAGAAAAATGGGGTTCTTCTCTATCTCCAGATGATAATATTTCCATGACATTTATGGTTGGTGATCAAGTAGATGTTGGAACTTTAGATCATTATGAAAATGTTCACTTTAAGAAAAATAGAGAACTTTCAGGAAATATTCCAATTCAAACAACTGTTGGAAACCATGAAACCTATGGAACTTTAGGTATGAATTCTTATTACAGTCATTTTTACATGAGTGAATTAACATATCAAGGAATTTCATCAAACACAGAAAACTATTATGCGCAACAAGCTGGAAATGTACTATTTATCAGTATGAGTTCTGAACATACTGGTTCTGCACAATTGACATGGTTACAACAAGTTATAGCAGCAGCACAAAATGATACTACTGTAGAATGGATTTTTTCTTTAAGTCATCGTCCGTATCAAGCAGAACAATATGTTGGTGATATTTCAAATTGGGTTAGAGATACTGCCGTTCCCTTATTAACAACATCGGATAAATACATTATGCATATTGGCGCACATCATCACTTATACCATAGAGGTCAGTTAAAAAATCAAACGGCTTATCAAATTATTTCAGGTGGAACGGCTTGGGATCAATATTGGTCGATGTCAACCGAACAAGATTTTGAAGATGTTCAAAAAACGATTAGTAACTGGATGTATCAAATTGTAGATATTGATGTTACAAACGGTAAAATGGATGTAGAAAGTTATTCAATTGGAAGTGTATTAAAAAGGAAAAACAACCAATTAATGGATTCGTTTCATCGATATAAAAACAAACAAAAACCAAATAAACCAAGCATTACAAACACATTTAGCGCACCTGTCCAACTTCCTTTAACACTTACTGGATCTGCATTTTCAACAAATGAAACGGAACTTTTAAATACAACTCAATTTGTAGTTTCTAAATTTGCAGATTTTAACACTATTGAAAAAGAATCCTATCGTGATTTTGAAAATTTATTTGGGAAATATGGTACTCAAAAAGATTCAACTGTAAATATTAATTTAGGTGTTGATATTACCAAAATGGAACTTCTAGCCAATTCTTTAGATAATGGAATTCACTATGCAAAACTTCGTCATAGAGACAGAAACTTAGAATGGTCAAACTGGAGTGATGTGGTTTCCTTCGAAGTAATTAGTAGCAATGCTGGAATTACTGAAATTTCATTAAATAACAGTAATAATCTATACGCAATCAATCAATCTATTTCTGTAAATTATGTAAACGCTCCAACTACAAGCAACACATGGATAGGGATTTACAAAGATGGGCAAGTTCCTGGAGTTAACACATCTACACTTTGGAACTATACAAATGGAACTACTAGTGGTACGGCCAATTTTAGCTCTGGAATAACACAAGCTGGTCGTTATTACGCAGCACTTTTTATTAATAATGGCTATACTGAAGTGGCAACAAGAGTTTATTTTTATGTTGGAGCAATACCAATATTAAGTACTGATTTATCAGAATATCCTCTAGGTCAAAATGTACTTGTTTCTTATACAAATGGTCCAAATATTACAAACGATTGGATTGGAATTTATAAAATGGGAATTAATGCTGGTGACGCGCCTTCTACTTCATGGCAATATGTAACTACTGTAAATGGTACAAAAACTTTTAGTAATTTACCAAAAGGATATTATTATGCACAATACTTCATCCAAAACAGTAATAATGCCATTGGAAATAAAGTATTCTTTAAAGTGGGTGATATTGTTACAGAACTTTGGATAGATAGCCCAGTGTATGATTTAGGTGAACAAATCACAGCTTCTTGGACAGATGCACCTGGAATTGTAAAAGATTGGTTAGGAATTTATAATGAAAATGACAATCCAAATTCTGATCCATTAATTAGTTATCAATATTTTAATGGCGTTGCTCAAGGTACTGCACAAATTACAAATGTAAATATGCCAACAGTTGCAGGAAACTATTTCATCGTTATGTTTACTAACGATTCTTATAATGAAGTATCAAACAGAGTTCAATTTCAAATGATGGATCCTTTGCAAAGTGAAGGATTTAAAATCGATAATGGTATAAAATTATTTCCAAATCCATCAAATAACAACAAACAAACATTTATTCAATGTGATTATCCCATTGATGAAATTGAATTATTTGACATGGAAGGCAAACTATTATATGCTACAAAAAATGTGAATAATAATAAGTATTCCCTACTAACACAAGATTTAGCAAAAGGGATGTATATTATAAAGATACATTCTAGAAAATTATTTACAGCCAAACTGATTATTGAATAAATTTTAAAAATAGACAATAAAAAAGCTCTTCAAATGAAGAGCTTTTTTTATTTACAAGTACTATATTTTTTTATACGTTATGTAAAAATGCTTGTCTGTTTAAAAGTGTTTCTTCACTTTCCACATGATTATCATCAGGTACACAACAATCAACCGGACAAACCGCAGCACATTGTGGCTCTTCATGAAAACCTTTACATTCTGTACATTTTCCTGGAACAATATAATATAAATCGTCAGAAACTGGTGTTTGTGCCGCATCTGAATCAATCTCAGTACCATCAGGTAAAACTATTTTACCAGAAAGTTTCGTACCATCTTTCCAACGCCAATCATCTGCTCCTTCATATATTGCTGTATTTGGACATTCTGGTTCACAAGCCCCACAATTTATACATTCGTCTGTTATAATTATTGCCATAATTTAAAAGTTTTAAGTCGGAAACTACAAGTTAGAAGTTTTAAAAATTTCTACTAAAAAGTCTAACTAAATGTTTAATTTTGTGCAAAAATACAACGTAAACTAAATATAACCAAAAAAGAAATGTTACAATCTGAAATAAAAAATTGTTTTGTTGAATTAGGTAAATTTTTATCTCAATTTGCATTAGATCACAACCAACAAAATAACGAAGTAAAAAACAACGATTTATTTTATGATTCTTTTATCGATTTAATTGCTTTATCGCAATCGCATAACAATTGGTTTACGCCCGACAATGTTCATTTTAGTATTTCAAGCTGGGCCGAAGCATTAACTGAAAACAACCTAAATCAGTGGCTTTCACCTTACTCTTTTGCAAATACAAATACGAAAAATGTAGGTTTGATTTTAGCTGGAAATATTCCTTTAGTAGGTTTTCATGATTTTATATCGGTTTTAGTTTCTGGTCATAATGTTTTAGTAAAAACCTCAAGTAAAGACGATTATTTAATTAAGTTTTTAGCGAAATACCTAATTGCTTTAGATGCTCGTTTTAAATATAAAATAACTTTTGTTGAAGGAAAATTAGAAGGTTTTGATGCCGTAATTGCCACAGGAAGTAATAATACAGCACGTTATTTTGAATATTATTTTAAAGACAAACCATCAATTATCAGAAAAAGCAGAAATTCGATTGCGGTTTTAACTGGAAAGGAAACTCCAGAAGAAATGACTTTATTAAGCGAAGATGTTTTTAGATATTTCGGATTAGGTTGCCGAAATGTTTCTAAAATATTTGTTCCAAAAAATTACAATTTCGATGCGTTTTTCAATGGAATGTTCGCTCAAAAAGATGTGATTTATTATGAAAAATATGCTAACAATTACGATTATAACAAAGCAGTTTTCTTAATGAGTAACTTTCAATTGTTAGACAATGAATTTTTAACTATTAAGGAAGATACGAGTCACGCCTCTCCTATTTCTTCAGTGTTTTATGAATATTACGAAGACGTAAACGAAATCAAATCACGTTTGCAACAAGATGCAGAAATCATTCAATGTGTGGTTTCGAACGGAATTATTGACAATTCAGTTTATTTTGGTGAAACTCAAAAACCAAAATTATGGGATTATGCGGATAATGTGGATACTTTAGCGTTTTTAAATAATTTGTAAAATGGCACTTTCAAAAATTAAAGAAATAATCAAACTTCAAAAAGAAAAGGAAGTTCACAAACATGAACCAAATTTCAATTTGGAAGCGAAAGTAAATTCGAACCGAAAAGACGAGAAAAAGAAAAAATAAAAAGTTACGCAAACGATTTCGTTAATAAATCGTTTTGAAACTGTAAAATTATTTTTTCGAGGTTTTTTCAAATGTTGGAAATTTGCGCCTAACTACAACAAATAAACACAATGAAAAAACACAACTACAGCGCAGGACCTTGTATTTTACCGCAAGAAGTTTTCGAAAAATCGGCTCAAGCCATTTTAAATTTTAATAATTCCGATTTATCTTTATTAGAAATCTCGCACAGAAGTAAAGATTTCGTAGCCGTAATGGACGAAGCACGAGCTTTAGTATTAGAACTTTTAGGTTTAGAAAACAAAGGCTATCAAGCACTTTTTTTACATGGTGGTGCGAGTTTAGAATTCTTAATGGTTCCTTATAATTTAATGAAAACTGAAGGAAAAGCAGCTTATTTAGATACGGGAACTTGGGCAAACAACGCTATTAAAGAAGCCAAACACTTTGGAGAAACGCTAATTGTGGGTTCTTCAAAAGAAGCAAATTATAATTTTATCCCGAAAAACATTGAAATTCCAACTGATGCGAATTATTTTCATTGCACGAGTAACAATACTATTTTCGGAACACAAATGAAATCGTTTCCTAAAACGAATGTGCCTTTAGTGTGTGACATGAGTTCAGATATTTTTTCAAGAACTTTAGATTTTTCTCAATTCGATTTAATTTACGCAGGAGCTCAGAAAAACATGGGGCCAGCTGGTGCCACTTTAGTGGTTGTGAAAGAAGAAATCTTAGGAAAAACAGGTCGTTATATTCCAAGGATGCTAGATTATGAAAAACATATCAAAGCAGAAAGTATGTACAATACGCCGCCAGTATTTCCAATTTATGCTTCGTTATTGACTTTACAATGGTTGAAAAAATTAGGTGGAATTGCAGCAATTGAAAAAATTAACGAGCAAAAAGCACAACTATTATATTCTGAAATTGACAGAAATCCATTATTTAAAGGAACTGCTGCAACAGAAGACAGAAGTAATATGAACGCGACTTTCGTTTTAACAGATGAAAACTTAACTGAAAAATTTGATGCGATGTGGAAAGCAGCAGGGATTTCTGGATTAACTGGACATCGTTCTGTTGGTGGATATCGTGCTTCTATGTACAATGCGCTTCCATTAGAAAGTGTTGAAGCATTAGTGAACGTAATGAAAGAATTAGAAGTTAGTACACAAATCCTAACTCAATAATATATACAATTTTACAATATACAATTAGCATGAAAGTATTAGCAAACGACGGAATATCAAAAACAGGAATCAAAACATTAGAAAAAGCAGGTTTTGAAGTCATAACTACAAAAGTAGCACAAGAACAAGTAGCCAATTATATCAATACGCACGACATTAAAGTAGTTTTGGTAAGAAGTGCAACTAAAGTAAAACAAGACATTATTGATGCTTGTCCAGGATTGAAAATCATTGGTCGTGGTGGCGTTGGAATGGACAATATTGATGTGGATTATGCCCGTTCAAAAGGAATTCACGTAATTAACACACCAGCCTCTTCTTCTGAAAGTGTGGCCGAATTGGTTTTCGCACATTTATTTACTGGTATCCGTTTTTTACATGATGCCAATAGAAATATGCCTTTAGAAGGTGATACGAATTTCGATGGTTTGAAAAAAGCCTACGCAAACGGATTAGAACTTCGTGGAAAAACATTAGGAATTATTGGTTTTGGACGAATTGGTCAGGCTGTTGCGAAAATGGCTTTAGGTTTAGGTATGAAAGTGATTGCTGCCGATAAATATGTCAATGAAGCCGTAATTCGTGTAGATTTTTACAACGGACAATTTATTAATGTTGAACTGATTACAGAATCGTTAGAAGATTTACTAAAACATTCAGATTTTATTACTATTCACGTTCCTGCTCAAGAAGGTTATGTATTAGATAAAGCGGAATTTGATATTATGAAAAATGATGTTGGAATTGTCAATTGTGCTCGTGGTGGTGTAATTAATGAAGTGGCTTTGGTTGAAGCTTTAGATGCTGAAAAAGTACTATTTGCAGGTTTAGATGTTTTTGAAAACGAGCCTACACCAGAAATTCAAATCTTAATGCATCCAAAAATTTCGTTAACGCCGCATATTGGTGCAGCGACATTAGAAGCACAAGACAGAATTGGAACAGAATTAGCGGAACAAATTATTAGTTTATTAAAAAATAAATAATTTTTATTACCTTTATTAAAACTAAAAAAACCAAAACTATGTTTGATCAATTAACAGAATTAGTAAAGCAATATGGTGGCGAAGCGGTTGTAAACAATCCAGCTGTACCAAATGAACAAAATGAAGCCGTATTGGAAGAAGCCAATGGCTCTATTCTTTCCGGCTTAAAAGATATGGTAGCTAGTGGAAATATTGGTGATTTAGCAGGAATGCTTTCAGGTAAAACTCCTATAGACATGAATAATCCTGTAGTTGCAGAATTAGCTGGAAAAGTAACTGGAAATTTAGGTGAAAAATTCGGATTATCTCCAGATGCAGCAGGAAGTGTAGCTGGCGGATTAATTCCTCAAGTTTTAAGCGGATTAGTAAACAAAGCTAAAGATCCAAATCAGCCTGGATTTAATATTCAAGATATTATTGCTTCTATTTCTAACGGTCAAGGTGGCGGATTAATGGATATGGTTACTAAATATGGCGGTCAATTTGGTTTAGACCAAGATGGTGACGGACAAGTTGGAATGAGCGATGCCGTTGCTGCTGTTACTAAAAAATCTGGTAGCATTGGCGGATTATTAGGAAAGCTTTTTGGAAAATAAATAAGTATAAAATATTATTTATTTTCAATATAATGAGTCCCGATTTATCGGGACTTTTTTTTATCTTTATACTTTAGAATAAATATCTAATGAATAAGTGGCTAAATCTTGTTTTCATTGCTTCTTTTTTTCTCTTTTCATGCAACTCAAATAAAAATTTCAGTGCTGAAAACACAGAAAAACTAACAAGTGATACCATTCATGTTTCAAATCCCGATTTAGAATATGATGTGATTATTATTGATGGAGGTTTTACCTCTTGGTTCAATACCAATGCAAAACCAAAAGGATTTTATTCACAATCTTATTTAGAAACTAGAAACAGAACTTGGGTTATAGAATGGAACAACCGCGCTAGAAACCCAAGACAATTTGGAAGCATTTACGATATGCCAATTAATTATGAAAGCAACATCAATTATGGTTACAACGTAAATTATATGATTTACAATTATTTAGTCTATTTTCAATTAACAAACAAACAACAATTAGGAGGTTTTCCTGCTCGAATCTAATTTATGAACAAATTGAAACAACGCTGGAACATTACAAGTAATTTTCAGTTTTTTATTATACTATTAGTTTTTGCTATTACGGGTTCAACTTCGGCATTAATTGCAAAACCTATTTTAACTTTCATAGGAATCACAAAGGAAAGTGTAAGTATTTGGTTGTACTACCCTCTATATATAATTATCATTTTACCGATTTACAAAGTTTTACTTTTATTAATAGGTACACTCGCCGGACAAAGAAATTTCTTTTGGAATTTTATCAAAAAAATGTTGGATAGAATGGGTTTAGGATTTATCCATAGAATTTTTGATAAGTAAACTAGTTTTAACTTTTTAATTACACAATTATACAACTAATTTCTTCTCAAAAAATCGTACTTTTGCAAAAATCTACTTAGTTGTATGCAACACACAGAAAATTCTATTGAAATTATTGGGGCTCGTACTCATAATTTAAAAAATATTGACGTTACCATTCCTCGTGAAAAATTAGTCGTAATTACTGGTTTATCGGGCTCTGGGAAGTCGTCATTAGCGTTTGATACGATTTATGCTGAAGGGCAACGTCGATACATCGAAACCTTTTCTGCTTATGCGCGTCAGTTTTTAGGTGGATTAGAACGACCAGATGTAGATAAAATTGACGGATTGTCTCCAGTTATTGCCATCGAACAAAAAACTACCAATAAAAGTCCACGTTCTACTGTTGGAACCATTACTGAAATTTACGATTTTCTTAGATTACTATTTGCGCGTGCCGCTGATGCATACAGTTACAATACGGGCGAAAAAATGGTTTCGTATTCTGATGAACAAATTAAAAATTTAATTCACGAAGAATTCGACGGAAAAAAAATCAACATTTTAGCACCAGTAATTCGTTCACGTAAAGGACATTACAGAGAATTGTTCGAACAAATTGCCAAACAAGGTTTTTTAAAAGTTCGTGTAAACGGAACGATAAAAGATTTAGAATATGGCATGAAAGTAGATCGTTATAAAACCCACGATATTGAAATTGTTATCGATAGAGTGGCTGTAAAACAAGACGAAGACACCGACAAAAGATTAACCGAAAGCATCAAAGTAGCCATGCATCATGGTGATGATATTATGATGGTTATCGAACAAGATAGTCAGGAAGTTCGTTTTTATAGTCGAAGTTTAATGTGTCCAACTTCTGGAATATCTTACCCAAATCCAGAACCTAATAATTTCTCTTTCAATTCACCAAAAGGCGCTTGCCCGAACTGTAACGGTTTAGGTGTTGTGAATGAAATCAATCTTCAAAAAATTATTCCTAATCCAAAAGCAACTATCAAAGCTGGTGGTTTTGCTCCATTAGGCGAATATAAAAGCACATGGATTTTTAAACAATTGGAATTAATTGGCGAAAAATTCGGATTTAAAATTACGGATGCTATTGAAACCCTTCCAGCGGAAGCGATGGATATGATTTTATACGGTGGAAATGAAAAATTTTCAGTGGTTTCAAAAGTGATGGGAATTACGAAAGATTATAAAATTGATTTTGAAGGGATTTCAAATTTCATTAAAAATCAGTTTGAAGAATCAGAATCGACTAGTATCAAACGTTGGGCAAAAGAATTTATGGACGAAAACGAATGTTCTGAATGTCATGGAACACGTTTACGTAAAGAAGTTCTGTATTTTAAAATCAACGAAAAAAGCATTGGCGATTTAGTTCACATGGATATTGTGGAATTAAAAAAATGGTTTGCTGATTTACCGGAACATTTATCTGATAAACAAACTGCCATTTCACACGAAATTCTAAAAGAAATTATAGCAAGAATTAATTTCTTATTGGATGTTGGTTTAGATTATTTGTGTTTGAATAGAAGTTCGAAAACCCTTTCTGGTGGTGAAGCACAGCGTATTCGTTTGGCGACACAAATTGGTTCTCAATTAGTTGGAGTTTTATATATTTTAGATGAACCAAGTATCGGATTGCACCAACGTGATAACGAAAGATTAATAAAATCGTTAGAAAGCTTACGCGATATTGGAAATTCGGTTATTGTTGTAGAACACGACAAAGATATGATTGTTCGTGCCGATCATGTGATTGATATTGGTCCGAAAGCAGGAAAATATGGCGGACAAATTATTAGTCAAGGCACACCAGCCGAATTATTAAAAGAAAATACCATTACTGCTCAATATTTGAACGGTAAAATGGAAATTGAAGTACCAAAAACCCGTAGAGCAGGAAACGGAAAGTTTTTAAAACTATCTGGTGCGACAGGAAATAACCTGAAAAATGTTACTATTGAAATTCCTTTAGGACAACTGATTTGTGTTTCTGGAGTTTCTGGAAGTGGAAAATCGACGTTAATTAATGAAACCCTCTACCCTATTTTAAATGCACATTTTTATAATGCAGTTAAAAAACCGGCACCTTATAAAAAAATTGAAGGATTAGAACATTTAGATAAAGTTATTGATATTGACCAAAGTCCGATTGGAAGAACACCACGAAGCAATCCAGCAACATATACCGATGTTTTTTCTGAAATAAGAAGTTTATTTACGATGACATCTGAAGCACAAATTCGCGGTTATAAACCAGGTCGTTTTAGTTTTAATGTAAAAGGCGGAAGATGTGAAACCTGTGAAGGTTCTGGTGTAAGAACAATTGAAATGAGTTTCTTACCAGATGTTTATGTAGAATGTGAAAGTTGTCAAGGTAAACGTTTCAATAGAGAAACTTTAGAAATTCGTTTCAAAGGAAAATCGATTTCAGATATTTTGAATATGACGGTTGATGAAGCTGTTGAATTCTTTGAAATGATTCCGAAAATTTATCGAAAAGTAAAAACTATTCAAGATGTTGGTTTAGGTTATATTACGTTAGGACAACAAAGTACAACTCTTTCTGGTGGTGAAGCACAACGTATTAAATTAGCGGGTGAATTATCTAAAAAAGATACTGGAAATACCTTTTATATTTTAGATGAACCTACAACTGGTCTGCATTTCGAAGACATTCGTATTTTAATGGATGTGATTAATAAATTAGTCGATAAAGGAAATACGGTTTTGATTATTGAACACAATTTAGATGTAATTAAATTGGCCGATTATATTATTGACATAGGTTTAGAAGGCGGAAAAGGTGGCGGAGAAGTTCTATGTAAAGGTACTCCTGAAGAAATCATCAAAAATAAAAAAAGTTATACGGCTCAATTTTTGAAAAAAGAATTGGCATAATACATTCTAAACACTTTAAATGATAAAAAACATATTTATTTTACTGTTCGTATCATTATTTATTTCTTGTAAATCGAATAAAGCTATAGTAGAAACGGAATCTCAATATTTCACAGATTCTATTTATAGCAAGTCATTATCAGAATTTAGAAAACATAATATTTACTTACCGAAAGGTTTTGATTCGAAAAAAAACTATCCAATTATTTACAAAACAGATGGTATTACTATTGATGAAAGAAGATTTTATAAAGAAACTCTCGATTCATTAATAAACAATAAAATAATACATCCAATAATTTTAGTAGAAAGCTTTTGTAATACAAAAATTGCAGACAGCACTAGTACAACTTTTGGTGATGGAAGAAAAGCATATTTGCAATATAGGAACTTTGAATATGTAGATAATGATTCTGGCACACAAGACCTAAAGCATTTATCAAATAGATTTAAAAATCACATGTTATATTTTAAAGATGAATTTATAATAAGCATAGAAAAACAATACCATCTAAAAAAATCTAAAAAGGATAGATATTTTTATGGAGTTTCAAATGGTGCTGGATTTGGGATGGAATTATTAAATAGAAATACAGAGTTAATTGGAACTTATTTATGTTTTTCAACATTTGGTGGTGGAATTAAAACCAATACTTGGAAAAAAGACATAAAATATCCAAATCTTTATATGATTTACGGAAGCAAAGAACCCGATTTTCTTAAAGAAGAAAGTAAAATTATGAAAAAAGTGTATTTAGATTCTAATTCATTTGCAGAAATCCGTTCGTTTGAAGGTGGACATGATTACAAAATATGGAATCAAGAATTAATTAAATTATTGACAAAATTATTTTCCGTAAATAATAAATAACTATCTTAGCCATCTAATTACTTCACACAACAACACTGCTAATTTTATATTTTAATTAAATTAGAAAAAACAATTATGTCAGCAGATCAATTTCAAAATGACGATGAAAGAATCCAAGATAAATTAAAACAAAAAACTTGGAACGAGGTTAGAGCAAACGATTCTTGGGCTATTTTTAAAATTATGTCAGAATTCGTTAATGGATACGAAAGTATGGGACGAATTGGTCCTTGTGTATCTATTTTTGGTTCAGCAAGAACAAAACCAGACGATAAATATTATTTATTAGCAGAAAAAATTGCCTTTAAAATTTCTAAAGCAGGTTACGGTGTCATTACTGGTGGTGGACCTGGAATTATGGAAGCTGGTAATAAAGGTGCACACCACGGTGGCGGAACTTCTGTAGGTTTAAATATTGAATTACCATTCGAACAACATTACAATCCATATATCGACAGAGATAAAAACTTAAATTTCGATTACTTTTTCGTGAGAAAAGTAATGTTTGTAAAGTATTCTCAAGGGTTTGTAGTGATGCCAGGTGGTTTCGGAACTTTAGACGAAATGTTTGAAGCGATTACTTTAATTCAAACTAAAAAAATTGCTAAATTCCCTATTATATTAGTTGGAACAGAATTCTGGTCTGGCTTAATGGATTGGGTAAAAGCAGTTATGATTGATAAATTTAAAAATGCTTCACCAGAAGATTTAAATTTATTCAAAATTGTAGATAACGAAGATGAGGTAGTTGAGGTTTTAGATACTTTTTACAAAAAGTACGAATTGTCTCCAAACTTCTAATTCTAAATTTAGCATATATAAAAAGTCCCATCTAGTTTTGATGGGACTTTTTTAATTTACTTTATAAGAAACACCAGCATTAAAATTTATAAACTTCCCAAAAGCGAAGGCGCTCAGAAAATTAAAATCTCGAAAACTATAATTAACAGCTAGTTCTCCAATATAATTGGTTTTTCTTTTTTGAATCGTATCTAACAACTGATTGATAATATACTGAGCAGGAATCAAATTTTCAATTCCTCCTTTTTCACCAGTTACAACATAATTAAAATCACTAGTGTTTACTATGAAACTTCCTAGTATTTCAAATTTCTTTATCTCTTTCGAAACCGATAATTGGTAATGATATGTATCTACAATTCCATTTAAGTTATTAATTCCTAAATTACCATAAGCTGTATTTACATCTAAAAAATCAAAACTAATATCTTCGTTTGAATAAAATGACATCGCAGAAATATAGATTTTTTTACTTTCTAATTTAGGAAAATATTGACTCAGATTATGCTTTAATCCGAAACCATACACTTGATAATCTCCTCTTTTTAAATCCGTTTTATTTGAAAAACGACCAATGATTTCTGAACCACTTGGCAAAGCAAATGAAAAATCTAAATACGGATAAGTTATAAATTCTTGGTTAACACCTTTTGGTGTTTTTAGTCTGACTTCTTGCCCTCCTAAATCGCCAACTAAAACAAAAGTGTCATCATTTCCTAAAGCCGTTGGCACCTCAGCAGAAGTTGCTGTTCCTTGTAGTTTCAAAAACTTAAAATCAGAATTATTTATTATAAAACTTCTATCCGAATTGGGAACTTTAAACGTATTTCCATGTAAACCGACACTAATTTGCCAATCTTTTTTTCTTTTAGCAGAATTCATCCAAGCGGAAGAAGCTTGATACACCGCACCATCAGTAGCTGGAATGAGATACTGTTTTGAATACAAAAGGGCATCTTCTAAAAGATACCCTATTTGTTCAAGTTGTAATGGTGTTTGCGCTTGCATTGAATTAGAAAATCCAAAAAATAGTGCGCAAATTACAAAACTATACTTCATATGTTATACGTCAATTTTAGCATAAGCGGCATTTTTCTCGATAAATTCTCTACGTGGTGGTACTTCATCACCCATTAACATAGAGAAAACTCTATCTGCTTCACCTAAATTATCAATAGTTACTTGACGGAAAGTTCTAAATTCAGGATTCATTGTAGTTTCCCACAATTGTTCTGCGTTCATCTCTCCAAGACCTTTATAACGTTGAATACTTGTGCTTCCTCCCATTTCTAATGAAATTCTATCACGTTGGTCATCGTTCCAAGCGTATTGTTTTTTATTTCCTTTTTTAACTTGGTATAAAGGTGGTGCTGCAATATAAACGTGACCGCCTTCAATTAATTCTTTCATGTATCTAAAGAAGAATGTTAGAATTAATGTAGAAATGTGAGAACCATCGACATCGGCATCACACATAATAACTACTTTATGGTAACGTAATTTTGAAATATTTAATGCTTTACTATCTTCTTCTGTACCAACAGTTACACCTAAAGCAGTAAAAATATTTCTAATCTCTTCGTTTTCAAAAACTTTGTGTTGCATCGCTTTTTCCACATTCAAAATCTTACCTCTTAATGGCAAAATAGCTTGGAAAAATCTATCACGACCTTGTTTTGCAGTTCCACCTGCAGAATCTCCCTCTACTAAGTAAATCTCACATTTTTCAGGATCTTGTTCAGAACAATCTGATAATTTTCCTGGTAATCCGCCACCACCCATTACGGTTTTACGTTGTACCATTTCACGAGCTTTTTTCGCTGCGTGACGCGCTTGTGCGGCTAAAATTACTTTTTGAACAATTATTTTAGCATCATTAGGATTTTCTTCTAAATAGTTTTCCAACATTTCTGCAACGGCTTGCGAAACTGGTGAAACTACTTCTCTATTTCCTAATTTAGTTTTAGTTTGTCCTTCGAATTGTGGTTCTTGAATTTTTACAGAAATAATCGCTGTTAATCCTTCACGGAAATCATCACCCGCAATTTCGAATTTTAATTTTTCTAATAAACCAGAAGCGTCAGCATACTTTTTCAATGTACGAGTTAATCCCATACGGAAACCTTGTAAATGCGTTCCTCCTTCGTGAGTATTGATATTATTTACGTAAGAAAAAATATTTTCTGTGTACGAAGTATTATAAATTAAAGCTACTTCAACAGGAATTTCCCCTTTTTCATTTTCCATGCTAATTACATGAGAAATAATTGGCTCTCTGTTTCCGTCTAAAAACTTAATAAACTCTTTTAAACCTTCTTTTGAATGAAACGTTTCAACTGGTTGACTTCCATCATCAGCTAAATGTCTTTTATCCGTTAATGTGATTGTAATTCCTTTATTCAAGAAAGATAATTCACGTAAACGAGCCGCTAACGTATCGTAAGAATATTCTAAAGTCTGCGTAAAAATCGTAGCATCAGGTTTGAAAGTAACAATTGTTCCTCTTTTGTCTGTTGTTCCAATTTGTTTTACAGGATATAAACTTTTTCCTTTTTCGTATTCTTGTTCGTATACTTTTCCATCTCTGTGAACTGTAGCACGTAAGTGGTCAGAAAGTGCGTTTACACACGAAACCCCAACTCCGTGAAGTCCTCCAGAAACTTTATATGAATCTTTATCGAACTTTCCTCCAGCTCCAATTTTAGTCATAACCACCTCTAAAGCAGAAATTCCTTCTTTTTTGTGAATGTCAACTGGAATACCACGACCGTTATCTTCAACAGTAACAGAATTGTCTTCGTTGATAGCAACATGAATCGTATCACAATGTCCAGCTAAAGCCTCATCAATGGAGTTATCAACAACTTCATAAACTAAATGGTGTAATCCACGAACTCCAGTATCTCCAATATACATAGAAGGACGCATTCTTACATGCTCCATTCCTTCTAGTGCCTGAATACTATCCGCTGAATAACTACCTTTTTTATTTTCTTCACTCATAATAAATTGTTCTAATAAACTATTTCTATAGTAACAAATATAACCAATTGATTAAAAAATTGAAATTAAAAGCGTCTTAAAATACTTTTAAGTTATCAACATTTGTTAATTTCTGACAATCTTCGCTTAAATAAGCTAAAAAACATCAAAAAGTAGATTTTAGTCTTATTTTAATTCATTTCAAAATGGAATAAAAATAAAAAAGTGGCTTAAAACTAAAATTTAGAGCCCTTTAAAAATTACAAAAATCTAATTAATAGTTCCCAACTATGTTGCATGTTACTTTTTCTTCATTTTTACGTTATTTAATTAAAAAAGAGCATCAAGAAAAAAACTTGACACTCTTTACACAAACAAACACAACTTTATTTTTAAACCTTTTCTGTTTCGGAAGCAATTAATACATCTGCTTTCACGTGAGCAGCATTTGCTCTTCCACTTGGATCTTGGTTTTCTTGCCATTTTGGAATCCATTTTCTAACGGTTTCAGCCGCACTAACTTGTGGATAAAATTTATGAAAAATTCTTCTATAAAAAAACGCTTCTTTTGTGGTTGGCGTGTTATATGGAAATAATTTTCCGGCAGTTTCAAAATCTGTATCGGTAACTTGAGACGTACAATATTCAATTAAAGTATCAATCCAGTTGTATCCTACTCCATCTGAGAATTGTTCTTTCTGACGCCATAATACTTCTTCTGGTAAATACGGTTTTTCTGGTGTATCAAATGCTTTTCTTAAAATGTATTTTTCGATGCCATTATATGTTTTTGGCTGTTTTTCTTCTGGTTGAATTTTTATCGCTAATTCTAAAAACTCTTTATCTAAAAAGGGAACTCGAGCTTCTAATCCGTGAGCCATTGTTGATTTATCGGCGCGTAATAAATCGGCTGTAAAAAGTTTTTGAACTCTATCAATCGTTTCTTGTTGAAATTCTGCTGCACTTGGCGCGTTTCTAAAATATAAATAGCCACCAAAAACCTCATCGGCACCTTCACCAGATAAAACCATTTTTATGCCTTTTTCAGTGATTGCTTTCGATAAGAAATACATGGGTGTACTTGCACGAATCGAGGTCACATCATACGTTTCTAAATGCCAAATAAGTTTTTCTAAAATTTCGATACCTTGTTCGATAGTAAAATGGATTTCGTGGTGTTCTGTTCCAATAAATTCTGCTACTTTTCTGGCCGCTTTCGTATCCGGTGAATTTGCATCTAAACCAATTGAAAAGGAATGAATTTTTTGTCCCGTTCCTTCTAATAATCGACACGCGATTGAAGATGTTAAAGACGAATCTAATCCACCAGAAAGCAATACTCCAAAAGGAACATCAGCCATTAAACGTTTTTCAACTGCTTGGGTTAACGATTTTCTGATAGCTTTATAATCTACAGGTTCAATTGCTTTAGAAGCATCTTCCCATTCTGGTTGATAGTATTTTACAAACCCCGTTTTTTCTGTATAAATATGTCCAGGTGGAAATGTTGAAAACGTTACACATTGATCGGCAATAGCTTTCATTTCTGAAGCAAAATATTTTCTACCACGCTCATCAATCCCGTAATATAAAGGTTTGATTCCAAGTGGATCTCTAGCAGCAATATAATCGTCACCATCAATTACTACAAAAGCGAACATTCCATCTAAAAAGTTGCAAAAATCGTAACCAAATTCTTCATATAAATGTACAATGACTTCTGAATCTGAAGTGGTTCTGAAAGTATGATTTCTTAAAATCGTATCTCTTAATTCTTGATGGTTGTATATTTCACCATTATGAATCATCCAAGCTGATGACGTTCCTTGAATAGGTTGTTTTCCTGTATGTAAATCGACGATTGATAAACGTTCGTGAGCTAAAAAATGACCATTTTCAGTAATATGAATATCACTTTCATCTGGTCCACGATGGCTCATGCGTTTTGATAATTGTTGTACTAATTTTTCGTCTTTTGCTTTTCCGATAATGGCTAATATCCCGCACATAACTTTATATTTAATTTATTTCTTAAAGCAAAATTGAACTATTAAGTTTACCAATAAAACTAAATATATCAATTTGATTAAAAATATAAACTAAAAAGTGAATTTTTAATTAAATATAAAACTAAAAAGGAATAATTATGAAGATTTACTTACAGTTATAAAATTTCAAGGATTCTATATGTCACATTATTTACTGGGAATTCGGAATTTATGGTTTTATGCATCAATTGCATTCCTAATGGAGATTGTGGTGAAATAGCAAAAACCGACTGATTATCAACGGTGATTTTTGGTAAAGCTGTGCAAACAAAAACCGTTAAATGATTAGTTTTAACTAAACTTCCTAAAATAACATTGTTCGAAATTTGTTCTATATCTAACTTAGATAAAATAGCTTGTTGTTCTAAGGCTTCTTTTAGTTTATTAGCAATTTTTTCTTGTTCGATATGTAGTTTAGATAAAGTCGTTTCGTGTTTATCACCTGCAGAAGATTTGGCATCGTTTTGCGCATCTTCAGTTAAAGAATTGATTAAATCCTGATAAATATCTATTTTATCTTGAAGTAATATTTGGTATTGAGAAAGTATTTTTTTTTTGAAATTTTGCATTTTATTGGTACACAGGTTTTACAGATTTACTCAGATTTTATTTCGATGATTTCCGGTTCGAAATTCAAAGGTAACGTATTTCCAACTTTTTGCTGTCCGATATCGCCTCCAAAAATAATTTGATCACGATGAGTATTATTTCCAAAATTGTCAATAAAGAAGGTTTTTGTCTTAAAAATCACTCTCGATTGTCGTTTTTTGTTATATAAAAGATTAAAATCGGCATAAAAACCATCGTTCTTAATACTTCCTATATTAAATTCAGGTTTAATTGTTGGTGAAACAGATACTTCATACAAATCATTTGATTTTATAACTTTAAAAAAATGATTGGCAGCTACACTAAATTTTCCTTCGTATAAAACAAAAGCTTTAGGTGACCACGAATTATCAATTATAGTCTTAAAAAAATGTGGTGATGATCCAAAATAAACGTCATTCCTGTTTTTAATAATTTTTACATCTGTGCTTACATCTGAATATTTTACCGTTCCTAAATACATACTTTGTATAGCATGAACCGATTTTATCGTTTTAAAATTAAATTTCACATAAAAATCTTGTAAATCAAACTCAATTATATAACCTAATAAAGGATTTTCAATTTTTATAGGTACTGAACTTGTAGTAGTGAATAGAAAAGTATTTAAATCATAATTAAAATCAATTTCATCTTCGTTTAGTATTTTACATGCTTTTCCATACTTTGTAGTTCCTAAAAATTGTTCTCTAAACAATTGTAGTTTTTGCTTTCTGGTAAAACCATCTTTTACGATTACAACGGTTTCAATTTCATTTGTTTTTGGAACTAAAATAAACGTATAAAAATCTTTCTCATACGGATTGGAAACAATAATATCTTCGTAACCTAAAAAACGTACAATTAACAATGTATTGTATTTGTTTTTTGCCGTAATTTCAAACAAACCTTCTGAATCAGATGAAGTTCCAATTGTAGTTCCATCTAAATAAACTGATGCTCCAGCTATTGGTTCGCTGTTTGAATTCGTAACTTTCCCTTTAATGTTTTGAGAAATAACGAATAGAGGAAAGAGTAATAAGATTAAAATTTTATTCACTTAATTAATTTTGAATATTGAAGTTTTAGAAATCAAACTTATAGCTCGCACCACCTAAAACCTGAATACCTTGCACTGGGAAATTCGCCCAACGGTTGTATTGTTGGTTCGCCAAGTTGTTTCCTTTTAAGAAGAAAGTCAGTCTTTTATTGTATTTGTAACCCACATTAGCATTCAAATCGAAATAACTATCTAACGTTACTTTTTGTTGATTGAAAGTTGGAATTACGATTGTTTTATCTTGAACAGTTACTAAATCCATTCTTTCTCCAACGAAGAACAACTGCATGCCACCATACCATTTTTCTGTGAAATCAATATTTAGAGTTGATTCTACTTTTAATTGTGGTAAATTCCATGCTTCTTGCAAGTTGGAAACTTTGAAAGTATTATATGTTCCGCTTAAAGCCAATGAAGTTTTCTTAGAAAAATCAGCTTTAATTTCTCCGAAAAGACTAAATGTATTCAAATTATCATACACTACGTTAAACGAATTTCCGTAATGATACCCTTGTTTTTCTACAATTGTTGCATCATAAACATTCGAAACAAAAAACGGTTTATTTTTTTCATTATTGATTCCTCCACGCACATTAAAAGAAACTGCATTCGCTAATTTTCCTTTCATACCAATATATAAATCATAAGAATTATCAGTTGGTGATACAAATAAAGTTGGTGATACAAACGGATTTACATCTACAAAATCAGCATATGAGTTTTGCTTTAAATTCCCTTCTGCTCCAGCGTAAGCAATCATTAAGTCACCGACTAAACGATACGAAGCTTTTACATTTGGATATACGAAGAATTTTCCATCAGAAGCGCCGTTGAATTTATTAGTGGTGTAAAATAATCCCGCTCCTAAATGCACTGAAAAATCATCTTGTTGGTATAAAAAGCTAGGTTTTGCACCGAAAATCACATTACTGTATTTCATTTCGGCAACATTATAATAATCCTTCTTGAAATTTCCGCCAACATAATCCACTACAAAAGATGCTCTAATTTTGCTATCCATAATTTCAAAATCAAACGCTGGTTTTACAAAAAATCTGTTTTCTCCAGAACCAAATTTATCCGAAAAACGTTTGAATTGCATCGAAGCATCATTAAACAAACCGTCGTTAAATTCCATTCTTCCGCCAAGCGAAATCGTATTATAACTTTGCAAAGGTGAGATTAAACCAATGGTCGCATCATCAAAAACAATGTTTTCTGTTGGTAATCCGTACCAATTTACGACTTGATTTTTCGCACCCAAATCGACATTCCAATTCATGTCTTTGGTTCTACTTCCGTAAGTAAAATCTAAACCAGTGGTGTAATATTTATCGTCTAAAACCAAACCTTTTATGCCACCTTGAGACGACAAATGACGCAACAAACCACCCACATAATCGGTTTTACTTAATTGATGTGCTAAGAATAATTCGGCATTCACAGTTCCGTAATTTCCTGCACCAAGTGATACATAATTAGAAAATCCTTTTTCTTGTGCTTCTTTATCAACATCAGCTGCTTTTCCTTTAGATGGTACGAAAGTTGACGCCACAGGAAAAGAAAATATTTGATATTTGATTTGAATTTTTGGCTCCACCACTTCTTCTTCTACAGCTGGCGTTTCCTTTACTTTAAAAGCATCAGAAATAGTTGGCGTATAAGGCTTTACAATATTTACAACTTCACTACCAATGTTTTCGTCTTTCTTTTGAGAAAAACCAACTTGAATAGCTGAAATGGCGATGATACTAAAAATTATCTTTTTCATGTCTTATTTATTACACAGAGCTTCACAGAGTAAACACGAAGCTTCGCAAAATTATTTTATATTTTAATTGAAATTTCACGAAACACGTTTCCGCAAAACCTTTTAAACTTTTAAACCTCAATAAACTTTTAAACTTACTTCGTTACTGACGAATTCGTTTTCGCTTCTTCCGCTTTGATTTTATCCAATTCCGTTTGACATTCTGTAACTACATCTGGAAATTCTGTAAAATTGTCGATGATGCTTTGTAAAATTTCTGTGGCTTGGAAACTATCTTTTAATCCATAATAGTTTTTTGCCATTAAGACTAAACTTTTCGCACCGAAATATTTATAACCAGAATAAGTACTTGAATATTTTTCAACGGCTTTGTTTGACGCATCAAATTTTCCTTCTTTATTTTTAAAATACGCATCGTAATACAAGGCTTCAGCCGCTAATTCTCCTTTTGCGATTTTTTGTAATTTGGCGTATGCTTCTTTTGCTTTAGCATCGTTATTAGTTTTTATAGCTGAACGTGCGATAATAATTTGTGCATCACTTTTAATTTTATCATCCATTTTTGGATTTTTCAACACTTTATCAGCATAAATCTCAGAATTAGCAAAATCTTGTTTTTCGTAATAACACTTCATTAAATTAGCTTGTGCGAAAGTGGTATTTTGAGGAAATTCTGCAATCGCTTCTAATTGTTTTAATACAGAAATTGCTAAATCACAGTTTTTGTCTTTCAAATGAATTTCTGATAATCGAACTAAAGCTTGTTCTGTAAATTCGCTTCGGGCTTGACCAATTACATAATCGTAATGTGGAATCGCGTTTTTCTCTAATTTATCAGCAAAATATAATTGCGCTAGATAGAAATGCACTTTTAAAGCGTGTAATCCATTTGGAAATTGCCCCAAATAACTGTTAAAACCATCAACCGCTTTTTTCGGACTATTAGCTAAATATTGCTTTTCTGCCGATTCGTACATGTCGTTATCTAATTCAGCATCGGTTACTTCAACGAAAGAAAGCGTTTTTACCCAAGCAGCATATTCTGCAACATTTCCATTGGCTTTGTAAATACTTTTAGCAGTTTCAACAGCTTCTAAAGATTCTGGAGAATTTGGAAATTCAGCCACTACTTTTTTAAATTTTACAATCGCCGCATCATCTTTGTCTGTGTTGTAATAAATCAATCCTTGTTTTAAGATTGATTTGGCAACATACGCACTGTTTTTATTATTGTTGATTAAGTTATCGAATGTCGAAATCGCTTTATCATTCATTTCTTCAGCAGTATATGTATTTGCCAATTCATATAAAGCATCATCTAAATATTGTGACGTTTTATAAGTTGTAACAAACTTGTTTAAATCTTCAATTTTCTTATCATTTTTATTCACAAATCCGTAGCTCATCCCTTTTTGGAAAGCCGCATAATCGGCATCTACACATTTTAGTTCAATCGCTTTATTGTAGGCATCCATTGCTGGCCAATACTTTGACGAAATGTAATTACAATCTGCCAAACGCAAATACGCATCTGTCAATCGGTTTTTATCCTCTTTTGAATTCGTAATGTAAGTATTGAAATACGGAATGGCATTTTCGTATTCTTTAATTTTAAAATACGAATAAGCCAAGTTATAATTCACCGTTTTGTTTTCCGGAGTTTCACTTGCCGAAGCGTTATTTAAAAATTGTTTGTAGGTTAAAACCGCTTCTGAAAATTGATCTAAACTGTATTCACATTCCCCTTTCCAAAAAGTAGCTCTTGCTGTAATTTTAGAATCTTTATTCTCTGTTAATGATTTTTTAAATAACACATAAGCGTCTTGATATTTTCCATCCGTATAGACTTCCAAACCTCTATAAAAAGCCACTTTTTGATATGCGGCTTTGTTTTCTGGAGTTTTATTTTTTTCCAATAAAACCAATGCTTCGGTATAATTTTTTGAGGTGATGTACGAATTAATCAATAAACTTTTCAATTCTGAATTATTCAAATTCGCAGGATATTTATCCATAAACGTTTTCAGAATTTCTGGAGTTGAAACATATGGATTTCCAATTTCGTAGCTCAATTTCGTATAATTTAATGCCGCATCTTCTTGAATTTTAGTATCAAAAGTCATTTCAGAAGCCGTTTTGAAAGCGTTTAAAGCTTGTTGTTTTTTATCTGTATTCAAATAACTTTCTGCTAAATGATAATAAGCATTTTGCGCTACAAAATCGTTTCCTTCAATAATTTTATTGAATTGCGTAATGGCTTTTTCATACTCTTTTTGTTGATAAAAAGCGTAACCTAACTGATAATAATCTGTATTCGTCCATTTTCCGTTTTTACCTCTGTAAGCTTGTAAATAAGGTAAAGCTTTGTCGTATTTTTTTAAATTGAAATAACTTTCTCCGATAATTTTAGACAATTCACTTTTTTCTAAAGCTGAAGATTTTTTTAACTGTGGTTCTCCTAAATCTATAGCTTTTTGAAAATTTCCTAATTTGAAATTCATATCTGCCTGAAAGTAACCCATTTTTTCTTTGTACTTATCTTGGTCAGAAACTTGTCCGAAAAGTTCATTCGCTTCTTCGTATTTATCACCTTCGTAAGCCAAATACCCTAAATAATATTTAGCTTGGTTTCCGTATTCCTTAGAATTCGCAACTTTATTCAAATATTTTGAAGCGTCTTTATTATTTTTAGTGGAAAAACTCGCATAACCACGTTGAAAATTCGCTTTTTCAAAATCTGAAGCGGATAAATCTGGTTCGTGAATGTTTTCGTACCATTTTAACGATTGTGTGTAATTACCTTCCGCAAAATAAAATTGTGCCACTTCCAAATAAGCCGAATTTCTTTTCGTACTTGTCGGATGATTTTCTATAAAAGCTTCCATCAAAGCATCTGCTCCAGATTGATTGGTTTTTATCGCACAATTTGCAATGTAATAATCACAATCAGATAAAATTTCTTCTGAAATTGAAGTGCTTTTTACCTTATCAAATAAAATTTGAGAAGCTTGAAATTGATTCTCTTTGTATAATTGAACAGCTTTATTATAATCTTGATTTGAGTCTGTATAAACTGCAGATTGCTGAGCAACAGCTATTTGTGCAACAAAAATTAGAAGTAAGAATATTTTTGATAAAATTTTCATAGTTGAATACTTTTTAAAGTTCAAATATATCAAATCGATATGACTATAAACGTAAAAATTATCTTAAATATTGTAATTGAAACTAAAAATACATTTGCCACGAATTCGCAAATTATACTTTTCAATCAGAAATAAAATTTGTTCCTTTACGATGATAATTAGAATTAAATCGAATCGCAACTATAATAAATTCGATAATTCGTAGCTGAAATTTATTTTTTTATCATTGCACTTATTATTTAGTTCAATAATTTTGTTTAGCCGTGAAATGTTTATATTTTTACACATTAATTAAGTAATTATGAGCCAAACGATTTTATCACTAAAAAACGTTTCTATATATCAAGAAAACAATTTAATATTATCTGATATTAATTTAGAAGTTCAAAAAGGAGAATTTTTATATTTTATTGGAAAAACAGGTTCTGGTAAAAGTAGTATTATGAAAGTACTTTACGCCGATTTACCTTTAAAAGAAGGCGAAGGAACTATAGTTGATTACGATTTAAACACACTTAAAGAAAAAGATATTCCGTATTTAAGAAGAAAAATTGGAATCGTTTTTCAAGATTTTAAATTATTATCTGACAGAAATATTAAAGAAAATCTACTTTTTGTTTTAAAAGCTACAGGTTGGGTTGATGCTGTTGAAATGAACAATCAAATTCAAGAAGTTTTAGACCGAGTTGGAATGGGGAATTTCGCCAGCAAAATGCCACATCAACTTTCTGGTGGTGAACAACAACGTGTTGCTATTGCAAGAGCTTTATTGAATGATCCAGAATTAATTTTGGCAGATGAACCTTCAGGAAATTTAGATCCTCAAACGAGTATTGAAATTATGGAAGTTTTAAGAAAAATTAATGCCAACGGCAAAACTGTAATTATGGCAACTCATGATTATGCTTTGTTATTAAAATACCCATCAAAAACCTTAAAATTTGAAGATGGTAAAGTTTTTGAAGTTGTACAAAAATCAGTGTAACGTTTTTAACAAATGTTATACTAATAATACAAACTAACTAAAAACTAAAAATTATGAACGAAGCTATTAAGAAAAAAAGTAATCAAACTTCTATAAATTATGGAATTATTTTTGGACTAATATTAATTATCGAATTAATTATAGGTTATGTATTCAATATTGACGGTAGTAATGGTTTTTATGGAGTAATAATAAATGTTTTAAATTTTTTCTTATTACCATTTATATTCATTTATATTTCAGCTAATTATTTCAAAAACAAAATTAATGATGGCTTTATTAGTATTAGTGAGACATTAAAAACAGGAGTAATTGTAGGTGTTATAGCATCATTGACTTATGGAATTTTTTATTTTATTTTTGATTTAATTTTTCCTGAATTTAAAGAAGAACTTTTTGAAAAGACTTTGGAGATAAGTAAAGATAAATTTAAAAACATGAATTCTGAACAAGTTAAAATGTCTGTAGACATGATGAAAATGGCTTTGAAACCAATCTTTACTATTCCAGTTACAATATTAATGTATTCCTTTATTTCTATTATACATTCCCTAATAGTTGCAGCAATAATTAAAAAACCAAGGCCAATTTTCGAATAAAATTATGAATATATCACTAGTAATTCCCTTATTAAACGAACAAGAATCGTTACCCGAATTATCTAAATGGATTGAGAAAGTTATGACTAGTCATAACTTTTCTTATGAAGTATTGTTTATAGATGACGGTAGTACAGATGCATCTTGGCAAACTATTTTAGACTTACAAAAAGACAATTCCAACATCAAAGGAATTAAGTTTTTACGTAATTATGGTAAAAGTCAAGCCTTACACGCTGGTTTTGCAAAAGCCTTGGGAGATGTAGTAATTACTATGGATGCCGATTTACAGGATAGTCCAGATGAGATTCCAGACTTGTACGATTTAGTTCAAAATCAAGGTTTTGATTTGATTTCTGGATGGAAGAAAAAACGTTACGATTCTGTCGTTTTCAAAAATATTCCATCTAAATTATTCAATTGGGCAGCAAGAAGAATTTCTGGTGTAAAACTAAATGATTTCAATTGCGGATTAAAAGCCTACAAAAATGTAGTAATTAAAAACATAGAAGTTTCAGGTGAAATGCACCGTTACATTCCTGTTTTAGCCAAAAATGCAGGGTTTGCAAAAATTGGCGAAAAAGTTGTTATTCACCAAGCTAGAAAATACGGAACTTCAAAATTTGGTATCGACAGATTTGTTAACGGATTTTTAGATTTAATTACGATTTGGTTCATTTCAAAATTCGGAAAACGTCCTATGCATTTCTTCGGATTATTAGGAAGTTTAATGTTTTTCATTGGATTGGTTTTAGCCTTATATATGGGAATTGATAAATTATTTTTTCATACAACTGCCCGTTTAATTACCAACAGACCAGAATTTTATATCGCGTTAACCACGATGATTATTGGAACGCAATTGTTCTTAGCTGGATTCTTAGGCGAAATTATTTTACGTACCAAAAGCAACGAAGAACGCTACAAAATAGCGGAGACATTATAGTTTTAAGGTCACAATTTGTGACCTTAGAAATTGTGATATCACAAAATTTGATACCATAAGAATAAAATATTGAGATTAAAGAATAACTTAATTACACGCCAAAATGAACAATTTAGAGATTATTACGAATAAGATTCACATTATTCGTAATCAAAAAGTAATGTTAGATTATGATTTAGCTACACTTTATGAAGTGGAAACAAAAAGATTAAAAGAAGCAGTTAAAAGAAACATCGAAAGATTTCCCGAAGATTTTATGTTTGAATTAACTGAAAATGAATTAAAATCTTTAAGGTCGCAATTTGCGTCCTTAGACAATGGAAGAGGAAAACATACAAAATATTTGCCTTTCGCTTTCACAGAACAAGGAGTAGCTATGCTTTCAGGAGTTTTAAAATCAGAAAAAGCAATAAAAATAAATATTGCCATTATGCGAACTTTTGTGATTTTAAGAAATTCGCTTCTGAATTTAGAAGAAATAACTTCAAAAGTAAAAGAAATTGAAAACCAATTTCCTGAGATTTACAAGATTTTGAACTATTTAATGAACAAAGAAGATATAAAAACAGAACAAGAAGACCGAACTAAAATTGGTTATAAAAAATAAGATTATGCACATAGAAAAAAATATATTAGATCAAGTTAACGAATGGCTTACGCCTACTTTCGACCAAAATACACAAGAAGAAATAAAAAACTTAATGACTTCCGACCCAAAAGGTTTAGAAGATGCTTTTTATAAAAACTTGGAGTTTGGAACAGGTGGAATGCGTGGTGTTATGGGTGTTGGAACCAATCGTATCAACAAATACACATTGGGAAAAAATACACAAGGTTTATCTAATTATTTGAAAAAATGTTTTCCAAATGAAGATTTAAAAGTCGCTATTGCTTACGATTGTAGAAAAAACAGCGATACTTTAGCTAAAGTGGTGGCAGATATTTTTTCAGCAAATGGAATAAAAGTGTATTTGTTTTCAGAAATGCGACCAACTCCAGAGTTATCTTTCGCTTTAAAACATTTAAATTGTCATTCAGGAATTGTATTAACAGCTTCGCACAATCCACCAGAATACAACGGTTACAAAGTATATTGGCAAGATGGCGGACAAATTGTGCCACCTCAAGATGGTGAAATTATTGCAGAAATAGAAGTATTAAAATATAGCGATATTAAATTCTCAGCCAACGAAGACTTAATTGAATACATTGATACTGAAATTGACGAAGCATTTGTAAATTCAACTATAGAAAATGCAAGTTTCAATACACCAAAAGCAGCCAAAGAAAACTTAAATATTGTTTTTACACCTTTACACGGAACTTCTGTAAAATCAATTCCTGCTGTTTTAGCAAAAGCAGGTTATACGAATGTGAATATCGTAAAAGAACAAGAAATTCCTGATGGAAATTTCCCAACTGTAAAATCACCAAATCCCGAAGAACCAGAAGCGTTAACAATGGCATTAGCTTTAGCAGATAAAGTAAATGCAGATATTGTTATAGGAACAGACCCAGATTCAGACCGATTAGGTGTAGCAGTTAGAGATAATAACGGAAAAATGATGTTGTTAAATGGTAACCAAACTATGGTAGTCATGACAGCCTTTTTATTAGAACAATGGAAACGTGCCGACAAAATCACAGGTACAGAATTTATTGGTTCTACAATTGTTTCTACTCCAATGATGCTAGATCTAGCAAGTGCTTACGGAATTGAATGTAAAGTAGGATTAACAGGTTTTAAATGGATTGCAAAATTTATTAAAGACTTCCCAAATCAGAAATTTATTGGCGGTGGAGAAGAAAGTTTCGGATTTATGGTTGGTGATGCCGTAAGAGATAAAGATGCAGTTGCAGCCTGTTTATTAGTTTGCGAAATTGCTGCTCAAGCAAAAGCCTCTGGAAGTAGCTTATATAAAGAACTGATTAACTTATATTTAGATTTCTCTTTTTATAAAGAACATTTAATATCTTTAACTAAAAAAGGAAAAGAAGGCTTGGCAGAAATCAATCAAATGATGGTAGATTTACGCGACAATCCTATGGAAAGTATTAACGGACAACGTGTAGTTTGTATTGAAGATTATCAAAGTACAACGGCTCGCGATTTAATAAACAATGAAACGTTTGATTTAGACATTCCAAAATCGAATGTGTTGATTTATTATTTAGAAGATGGCACAAAAATTTGCGCCAGACCAAGTGGAACGGAACCAAAAATTAAATTCTACTTTAGTGTCAACGCTATTTTAGAAGATGCTAATGATTTTGAAGAAGCAAATCAGTATTTAGATACAAAAATTCAGAACATAATCACTGAAATGAAATTAAACTAATGGACCAGAATTTAAAAAAAATAATTCCTTTTGCATTAAAATACAAGAAAAACGCCATATTAAACGTTGTTTTTAATGTTTTTTATGCTTTTTTCTCAACTGTTTTAATGGTATCAATGATACCGACTTTAGATGTTTTATTTAAACAAACTGAAGACATAATTAAAAAACCTGAATATACAGGAATAGCAGATATTAGCAAATTTGGACAAGAATATTTAGCCTTTTACATTACAAAATTAAACGATGACTTTGGAGCACAATATGCTTTAATGTTAGTAGTTGGAATTGTAATTGTAACAGCACTTTTAAAAAACATATTCAATTACTTGGCTTCTTTTCAAATTACAATACTTAGAAATGGCGTTTTAAGAGATTTGCGTGAAAAATTATATTCAAAAATTATCCATTTACCTATCTCCTATTATTCTGATCAAAGAAAAGGTGATGTAATGACAAAAATGTTGGGTGATGTGGGAGAAGTTCAAAATTCCTTTTTTCAAATTTTAGAATTAGTCGTGAGAGAACCTTTAACAATTCTTTTTTCAATATTCGCAATGTTAGCTATAAGTGTAAAATTGACATTATTTGTTTTTGCGTTTATTCCAGTTTCTGGATTTATTATATCTAGAATTGGGAAAAACTTAAAGTCTAAATCTGTTAGAGCACAAAACGAACAAGGAATATTTATCTCAACCTTAGACGAAACCTTAACAGGATTAAAAGTAGTGAAGAGTTATAATGCTGAAAGTTCATTTATTAATAAATTCAATGAATCTTTAGAAAGACTATTAAAATTAACAACTAGTATTGCGAATAAAAACAACTTAGCTTCTCCAATGAGTGAGTTTTTAGGAATTGTAACAATTGCAGTTTTACTTTGGTTTGGTGGAATTATGGTTTTAGAAGAAGAATCACTCAAAGGAACTCAGTTTATAGCATATATTGGTTTAGCTTATACCATCTTAACTCCGGCAAAAGCTATATCTAAAGCATCTTATCAAGTGAAAAGTGGTTTGGCTGCAGCTGAAAGAGTCTTTACTTTATTAGAGCAAGAAAATGTAGTCGTTAATAAACCAAATGCTTTTGTAAAACATACTTTCGATAAAGGAATTTCTGTAAAAAACATCAATTTTGCGTATCAAGATGAAAATGTATTAAAAAACTTTTCTTTTGAAGTTGAAAAAGGTAAAACGATTGCTTTAGTTGGTCAATCGGGTTCTGGAAAAAGTACGATTGCCAATTTATTAACGCGTTTTTACGACATCAATAACGGTTCAATTGAAGTAGATGGTGTAGAAGTTAGAGATTGGGACATGCATGCATTACGTGGCTTAATTGGTTTGGTAACACAAGATTCTATCTTATTTAACGAATCGATAAAAAACAATTTACTGATTGGTAAACCAGATGCTAGCGATGAAGAAATTATCGAAGCTTTAAAAATTGCCAATGCTTATGAGTTTGTGTCAACACTTCCAAACGGAATTAATACAAATATTGGTGATGCAGGTGGAAAATTATCTGGTGGACAAAAACAACGTTTATCTATTGCCAGAGCAGTATTGAAAAATCCACCAATTATGATTTTAGATGAAGCGACTTCTGCATTAGATACCGAAAGTGAAAAATTGGTTCAAGATGCTTTAGAAAAAATGATGCAAAACCGAACTTCTATAGTAATTGCGCACCGTTTATCTACGATTCAAAAAGCAGATAATATTATTGTAATGCAAAAAGGTGAAATTGTAGAACAAGGTAAACATGCCGAATTGATTGCTAAAAATGGAACGTATGCGAGATTAGTTGCGCTACAATCTTTGGAGTAATAATTTAGACAAGTTAGATTGTTAGAGAGTTAGATCTTTAGAATTTTTAAGTGATTTAAAGTTCTAACAATCCAAGAAGTCTAAAATCTATGAAATCTGATAATGTATAAAAAAAACGACAATATTAAGTTACCTGAAGATCCAGACACCATTGTTTGGAAATACTTAGACTTGTCGAAATTTTTAGATTTATTGATGTCACGAAAACTATTTATGTCGCGTTCTGATAAGTTTGAAGACCAATACGAAGGCACCTTTTCAGAACCTACTTATGAAGAAATCAAAAAACTTTCTGAAAACAATCCCGAATTTTTACAATATTACAAATCGCATCGTGAAAAAGTAGTAGTCAGTAGTTGGCACATTAACGAATACGAATCCTTTGCGATGTGGCAAATATTTACACAAAACAATGAAGGTTTAGCTATTCAATCTACAATTGGAAGATTGCAAAAAGCGTTAAAGCCAGAAATCAATTACAGCCAATTTATTGGAGAAGTGAATTATATCGACTACAAAAAAGAATACATTCCGTTTGACGATATGTTTTTCCCATTTATGTTTAAACGAAAAAGTTTTCAATATGAAAGAGAAGTCAGAATAATCTCCGATTTATCAGAAAACAACATTAAAATCAATGATGGATTAAAAATTGATATCGATGTGAATCAATTAATTGAGAAAATATACATCCATCCAAAGTCGGAAAACTGGTATAAAAAGCTGGTAATTGAACTGGTTTCGAAATTAGATTATACAATTGAAATTGAAAAATCGGATTTGGAAAGTGATATTTTAATTTAGCTTTACCGCAAAGACGCGAAGTTTTTCGCAAAACTCGCTATGTTTATTATAAATACAATCTCACATAAACAAAAAACCTATGTGACTATGTGTTTAGAAAATTACAAAGGGAAATACTCCGAAACCTTACTATCTTTTAAGTTTAAGAAATGATAATGAATTTTGTCTTTGTTATCAAATTCACCATTTTTGTTGGCATCTTCAATAGTTCTGAAGAAAATTTTATTGGTAGATTCAATATGTTTCCAATCTACTAACTCTTGTAAATCTGTAGAGATTTTTGTGAAATTTTTTCCTAATTCCGTACTTGTATATAACGATTTAATATCATTGGAATCAATAACTCCATCTTGATTCGTATCGGCATCAGCCAAAATATAAACCAACATTTTATTGCTCTTTATAAACGAAACACGTTCAATAAGCATCACTTTATCAGTTAAAACATGTAAGGAATCTGAACCAACTGCTTGAAATTTTAAATTCTGTAAATATCCAGTAATTTCATTTTCCATAGAATTAGAAACATTAAATCCGGCTACACCTTCATACGAAGTGGATTCATAACTTCCTTTTTTGTTGATATCACCAAGTGTTAAATTCCCAATAGTATAAACTAACGCACTAGAACCTTCAAATTGAATAGGCAAATCAGCAACTTCTAACTTTGTGGTATCTTTTTGCGGCGATTTTGCTTCTTTTTCCGTGTACTTCACCTTCGGTTTGGCTTTTTCTTCTTGACAAGAAAAAAGCAACACACTTGAAGCAATAATGATATATATATAATTTTTCATAAGTTCGGGTTTGAGTATCAAATATACTAAATTCTAAATCATTTATTTTTAAAGAAGATTTTATTTTTTCGCCACAGATTTATAAGATTAATAAATCCGTTGAATCTGTCAAATCAGTGTTCCTAATATTAAATCCTCATGCTCAATTTCAAATTAAACGTTCTTGTCGTTAAATAGTTTGGCACTCCGTATTGTGTTTTCGTATATACATCACGCACCCAAGTATTCGTAATTGAATTCTGATTGTTAAACATATTATAGATTTCAAAACCTAAACTAAATTCTGAAAAATTATTCAACCATTTTCTGTGAGCACCTAATTTTGCATCTTTAAAAACATACGAAAAACCAGCATCCGCTCTACGGTAATCGTTCAAACGCATTTGGTAAGCATAAGCATCTGCATAAGCTGGTGAGCCACCTGGTAAACCTGTGTTGTAAACCAAATTCAAATACATTTTTAAACTTGGAATGTTTGGCATGTAATCTTGAAACAAAATCGCAAACTTTAATCTTTGGTCTGTTGGACGCGCGATATTTCCTCTTCCATTCTGATTTTCTTCTGTTTTTAAGTATCCAAAAGTAAACCAAGATTCTACTCCAGGTACAAATTCTCCATTTAAACGACCATCAATTCCGTATACATAAGCCGTTGCATCATTGTTTGCACGGTATCTAATTCTAACATTATCAATCGTATATGTGTTTACATCGTTTATTGTTTTGTAATAGGCTTCACTCACTAACTTAAAAGGTCTTTGCCACATTTTAAAACTGTAATCGTGACCCAACACAAAGTGAATTGATTTTTGATCTTTTACGTTTGGATTTACACTTCCATCATTTCCACGTAATTCTCTATAAAATGGTGGTTGATTGTATACTCCGACTGAAAAACGAAAAATCATTTCTTTTTGCCACAATGGTTTTAAAATAAATTGTGCTCTTGGAGAAAAAGTAAACTGATTGTCGCCAGTAATGCCATTATTAGAAACCATCCAACTTTGTCCACGAACACCAGCATTTACATAATACGTATGCTCGCCCATTTTTCCTTCGTGATTCCAATTTAAATAAGCATTGAAACGATTAATTGTAGTATTGTTTTTCGCTCGAACATTTTGGTAAGGCGCTAACGGTCCGTAATACGGATTATAAGGTTGATCGTTTACATAATCCAATAAAGGATTTGGCAATGAAAACCCAGCAGAATCAACAACTTCCCATTCTACTAATCTATCTCTAATGTTTTCGAAATTGTGCTTGAAACTCCACTCAATTGCATTATCATCATTTAATTTATGATTTCCTTTAATTTCATTTGTTACGATTAAGGCATCTAAATTATTTCGAGCATGATTTAATTGCGAACCAATTCCGCGAGAAAAAACAACATCTCCGAACGTTTCCGAACCAATATTCGCATCTACTTCACCCAAACGATATTGGGCTAATATGTCGTAATATTCTTGTTCTACGGTATGATAAGCAGAAGAAATATATTTGTATTTATTGTTTTTATTGGGTTCGTAAACAGATTTAATCGCACCGAAAACGGTAGTGTATTTATCTTTTTCTTGTCCTTCATATTGAATTAACAAAGCAATTGGTTCGCTAATTGTACCGAAATTGGTTTGACGAGAAATTGGTGTATAATTGTAATTGTTTTGAGCAATATTTCCTAAGAAACTAAAATTCCATTTGATGTTTAAATTAAAATTAAACAACGATTGTATGTCTAAAAATGAAGGTCTGAAATTGGTTTCCGTTTCCTGACTTTTTACTAAAAGTGAGTTGTTTCTATATCTTACACCTGTAATATTACTCCATTTTTGATTTTTAGAAACACCTTCTGCAAAAATACTTCCACCTAACAAACTCGCTTCTAAACCAGCATGAAATGATTTCGGATTTCTGTAAGCAATATCTAAAACAGAAGATAATTTATCACCATATTTTGCTTGAAATCCACCGGCATAAAAGTCGATATTTTGTACTAAATCGGTATTCGTAAAACTCAAACCTTCTTGTTGTCCAGAGCGAATTAAAAACGGTCGATACACTTCAATTTCATTCACATACACTAAGTTTTCATCGTAATTTCCACCACGAACGGCATACGAAGTACTCAATTCGTTATTAGAATAAACACCTGGTAAGGTTTTAATTAAATTTTCGACACCTGCATTTCCTCCAGGAATTCTTCTCAACAAAACTGGTGAAACAGCCGTTGCGCCGTTAATTTTTCTGTTTTTACCTGTGATTACAACAGTTTCAATTACTTCATTAATTGTGCTTAAAATCGGGTTCCATTCGAAATCTTCATTCGATTTTAAATTGACTTTATATGTCGATTTTTTGAAGTTATTTTGAGAATATGTAATAGTAACTTCAGAATTGGCATCAATTTCTAAAATATAAAAACCATTTATATTCGTAACCGTGTTTGAAGTGGGAGAACTTACCGAAACATTTTCAATAGGTTGGTTATTTTCATCTAAAACAACTCCTTTAATTCTTGCTTTTTGTGCGAACGAGAAAGAAGTAATTAAAACAAAAAATAAAATAAATCGAATTGACTTTATGTTCAAAATCATAAATTAATATATAAAATTGGATGAAAATGTGGCTGTATTGTCTAATTTATCTGTAACCACAATTTTAATATCGTTTTTTCCTGAAATCACTTTTCCATCTTTTAAATTATGAACCAATTTTTTCGTTTTATAATCGTATTCCATTAAAATCCATTCCCCATTTAAATACGCATTATACGTATCAATTCCGGAAACTGCATCACTGATAGATATACTTAACGTAGTTAATTTAGAAATATTGCTGCCTTCAATGAAGTTTGGATTGTAAATTCGTGGTGCCACATTATCAAATCCGACTTTATACTTCCCGAAAGCTTTTACTTTTGAAGAAACTTTACTACCTTTTCTGAAAGACGAATTATAGTCTAATTTCAAACCTAAAATGGTTCCAACAAAAGCCTTTTTCTGTTCTTCTTCAGATAAATGCGACATATCTAAAGTTACGGTTAATCCGTTTTGAATGGCTTCGTAATTGTTTTCAATATCTAAAACGCCATCTTTTTCACTAATATTTAAAGAAGCATTTTCATATAAGGCATTTACAGGAATATAAACCGCTGTTTTTTCGAATTCGAAATTATAATCGGATTTTGTTTTTATAGAATAATTTCCTTTTGAAGTTACTGAAGTAGGATTTACTTCTTTTTCATAAGAAATAGGCACATTTACAATGGTTTTATTTCCGTGAAAATCGAAAACTTCAATTTTATAAGTATAAGCTACATTCGGCTTAATATCTAAAAATCCATTTTTTGTATTACCGCTGACTAAAGATAAAGGATAACTTTCCTTAATAAATAATTTCTGGAAACGTTGTTTTAGTTTTTTATATCGATTAAAATCTATAAAATAATTGATGTTCTTCGATTCGTCAAAAGCAAAAGAATCAAATTCATATTTAAAATTTGGAGAACCATTTATATAAGTTGCGACTTTATAAATTCCGTTTTTATTGTAATTATTGGTTGATAAATCATACGAATTAAGGGCAAAACCTATTTTCCCACTGGCATAAACTTTTGAAGCTAAAAAAGAACCATCCACTTGTTTTTGTAAGGATAAACTAACTGGAATTCTACTTTTATTTACCGAAGTAGAATCGTTTACAGGATATACCATAAGACTTGAAATCACAGGATTCATTTCGTCTTTAATTAATTTACTCAGTCCAAACGCCATCGGATTGATGATTTTTTCAGTAGCCGTATCTCTAAATTCAAAATGCAAATGGGGTCCACCACTTCCTCCTGAATTTCCTGACAAAGCAATAATTTCTGATTGTGTAACTTTTAAAGTACTTGGATATAATTCAACTTCAAAACTTTTTTGTTTGTATTGTTGTTCTTTTACGTAAGCTTCAATTTTATCACTAAATTTTTGAAGATGTCCGTAAACTGTAGTATACCCATTTGGATGTGCAATGTATAACGCTTTTCCATATCCAAATGCAGAAACTTTTATTCTGATAATGATTCCATCTGCGGCTGCATAAACAGGTAAACCTTCCACGTTATTTGTTCGAATGTCTAATCCGGAATGGAAATGATTCGGGCGGAGTTCGCCAAAGGTTCCTGATAAATTTATTGGAATATCTAAGGGTGATCGGAAATAATCTTTTGGATATTGAGCAAAAATTACTTGACTGGCTAATACTAATAAAATGGCTATCGACTTTTTCATTGTGGTTTTAGATTTGTGCTAAAATACTAAATTCAAATACAATGACAAAAACAAAATTCAAAAATCAGGTACAAAAATCAATTTCAACATTAATAAAAAAAATGGAACAACGAATTTTGAAAAACAAATTTTGAATTCTGAAAGGAAAACAAACATAACAAACAACTAATTATCATAGTGTTAGAAATCATTAACAAGTCGTTATCATATCGTTATCATCACTACTTTCGGCTTTGGCACAGCAATTGAAAACACCTAATTAACGAAAACAATTCGTAAAATGTTTAACAATTAAAACTTAGAAATCATGAGAAAAATTACATTTTTAGTTGCCAGTTTCATATTAATGTTAAACGCAACTTTTGCACAAGAAATAAAAACTGACCGACGTGGAAACGGAAATGGACATTCAAACGAAAACGGTCACCATAACGGACATAACAATTATTATGCTATCGATTATAGAGATGCTGAACCAATAGAATTTAGAGAAAGAGGCATTTCATTTTACGTTTTTCCGAATGGAGATTTCGATTTCAACACTGGAAACAGTAGCTATATTGCAAGACGTGGTGGTGTTCCAACTACAAACATAGAAGAAAGAGGTGTTAGAGGAATTAAAATTGAGCACGACAACTATGGAAGAGTTAGACGTATTGGTAATGTTTTTGTCAACTACGACTACTACGGAAGAGTAAGAAGAATTGGTAGTGTTTATATGACTTACAATAGTTTTGCCTTAACAAGAATTGGTGGAATGAGATTATTTTACAACTACCATGGAGAAATAGTTGGCGTTACAGGTTTTGTAAACGGAATGAATTACGGTTACCAATACAACCCTTGCCCAGCTGGTTATAGCGGAGGTAATTATGACGATGATGATTATGGAGATGATGAAGATGGTGATTTTTACTACTACAAAAAAGATGGTAGCAAAGAAAAAATGAGAAAAGAAGACATCGATGGTGTTAAAAAAGATGCTGTGGAGAGAAAAGGATAGTTTATAGTTGGTTGATTGATTGAAGAATCCCGTAACGTGAAAGCGAAGCGGGATTTTTTTTTGTTGGGTACGCAAAAAAGGCGGATTTTTTGTTTGCTTTTTTTTGTGAAAAGATTTGCACGCAGATTGAAAGGATCAAAAGGATTTTATTTTTCTGAATTTGGAAAACAATCTAAAGCAAACTTCTGAATTCTTGAATACATATTTTCATTGCAATTTTTACAATTTGATTGCATTGTTTTTATCAGATTTTTTCTAATGATTGCTGGGTTTTTAATAACATCATCTTCATAAATCCCACTATATAAAATGGAATTATACCATTCTGAATATTTTTCTCCAAAAGGATCAATATCCATATATTCAAAAAACTCATTTGGAAATTTTTCGGCGTATCTTCTAGCTGGATAACCTGTATATTCTCCTAATGCACCATCTTGAATTTGAATTGTTTTATTTAAAATCCATCTGTAAAAAGGCCTTAAATTAATATCATCTGAAACAACTAATTGTAATAATTTTGCAGTTTCTTCATTATCTTTTGGTCTGAATTTTCCGAAATAAAATGCAATTGCCGTTTTATCACAATTAGGATTATCAACATAAAATCTTACGGGTTTATTCCAAATAGAATCTTTATCTATATCATGAGTTAATTCAAAGTTTTCTTGCCAATCAATATCTGATCTAAAAATAACAGTATCCTTTTTTGGTTCGATAATTTTAACTGATTTACTTTCTATAGTTTCAGTCTTAATGATATTATCTTCATTTGATTGTTGAATATGTTTACACGAAAAAATAAAACTCAAAAAAACAAAACAGAAGAATTTATTCATAACATTCTATTTAAAAAACTTTTCTATTACGTTTCTAATTACAAAATTAATATCGCTAGATACTTTAAAATAATAATGTAAAGACAAGTATAAAACTGAAATGATAACTGACTTTAATCCCATATTTACAATCGGATGAAAAGGAAATTCCCAAAAATAAAACCCTAAAAATAAAACTAATGCAATTATAAATGAAACGATAGTGTTTTTCGTAAACGGAAATAATTTCATTTTAAAAACTACAAATAATAATTTAGCTAAACTGTACATTCCAATTGCGATTAAAGTAGCTAAAGCCGCGCCATCAATGCCATATTTTGGTATGAAAATCAAATTTAATCCAACGATGACAAATACTAATAAAACACCTAAAACTAATACCGCTTTATAATATTTAGAATTAAAAATGATGGAATTATTATTCCCTAAAATCACATCAAAATATTTAGATAATCCGATAGTAAAAACCACAAATAAGCCTTGATCATAACCTTCATCTGGCAAAAGTGCATATAATTGCTTAATGTTTACTAAAATTCCAATGTAAATTAAACCACCAATGACTTGAAGTGTTACAGAAGATTTTTTATACAATTCATTTAATTCTTTCCATTTATTTTCACTCATCAATTTAGCTGTAATTGGATACGTAATTTGATGCATCGCACGTTGTGGAACGGAAATAACCATTGCCAAATAAACCGCTAAAGAATAAAATGCAATGTTTTCAATTTTTAAGAATTGATTAATCATGTATTTATCAATATCTAACAACATATTTGCTACACTTGCTGATAAAATAATGAAAATGGTAAATACGAAAATAGATTTTGTGTTCTTAGGGAATTTCTTATTCAGCTGAATAGGTTTGACTTTATTCGCATAATAAATAATAACCAACAAACTAATCCCGTAAACTATAACCAACGAATGAATAAATTGTGGTAACGTTATGAATTTAAAATAAACGGCAAACAGGGAAATGGTGACTAAAATTCGAACAAAAACTTCTTTGACAAACGAACCAAAAACGGATTTCATGTGTGCACGCAACCAAGCATAAAAAATTTCAAAATACCCAATAAACAATGCGATTAGTGGAATTTCCCAAACAAAATCGTAAACAATACTATTTTTTACCGATTCATACAAAGCTATATTTTCATAAAAAGCATAAAACAAAGCGAAAAACGGTATAATTATAAGCAACGGTAACAAAAGCATATAACTAAAATAACTACTTAAATCTTCTTCCGTTTTATTGTTCTCGTTAAAAAATTTAATTAAAGTATTCTGAATTCCGAAAGATAAAATCGGATATAAAATATTAGCTGCAGATAAAACATAATTGGTTAAACCCAAGTAATCTTTACCCAAAAAAACTGGATACATATACAAAACATTAATCGCACCAATTGCAAAACCAATAAAAGTTACAATGGTGTTTTTAATAGATTGTTTGATTACGATGCCCATTTTAAGTCTGAAGTTAGAAGTTAGAAGTTAAAAGTTTCGCCAACTTTTCAGTTAAACTTTTTCTGCTAAATTGTTGTAAACCGACTGCATTTACTTTTAGACTTTTGTCTAAATATTGATTAAAATAGGTCGAAATTTGATTTTTTAGCTCGTTTTTCTCGTTATATTGATAAAAAACTCCTGTATTTGTCTGTTTGATGATGTTTTCAAAATCGGAGTTTTTTGGTCCGATGGCTAAAATGGGTCTTTCGGAAACCATGTATTCAAATAGTTTTCCTGGAATGATGCATTTCGTATCTTCTGAATCAATTTCTATCAGTAATAAAACTTGAGAACTTCTTTGGTGTATTAAGGCTTCTTCGTGTGAAACATAACCTAAATTCTGTACAAAATTATCTAACTTGAAATCTGAAATCGATTGCAACACTTCTTTACTGACTGCTCCAATTAATTTCAACTTAAAAAACTTTGCAAAATCTTCATTTTCTTGAATTAAATCCGACAAAGATTCCCATAAAATTTGCGGATTTCTTTCCGATAAAAACGAACCAATATGTGCCAACGTAAAGTTTTCGTCTAAAGGTTTCTTTTCGATTTTCTCTACATCATAACCATTGGTAATGACTTCAATTGGCTTATTCGTTATACTTTCAAATTCTGTTTTTGTGGTTGGTGAAGTGACTAAAATCGTATCACAAGTGTTCATGACTTCTTTTTCCAAAGCTTTGTGCTTGGCACTCGCCCACTTTGATAATTTTAGTTCTTTATGATAACCAATTGTTGTCCATGGATCACGAAAATCGGCAATCCAATTTACGTTGAGTTGTTTTTTTAAATCTAAACCAATTAAATGTAAACTATGTGGCGGACCAGTCGTTATAATGGTTTCAATATTGTTTTCTTGAATGTATTTTTTAAGATATTTGACTGAAGGATTCACCCAAAAAACTCTCGCATCAGGAATGAACACGTTGCCACGAATCCAAAGCATGGTTTTTTCGATAAACGATTGTTTTTTCTTTTGAGTTATGATTCCAGCACCTAACTTTTTTGTTTTATTTTTCGATAAAAAAGAAGCTAAAGCATACGGTTCAAAGATTTTATTTTTCAGGATAACTGTTTTATCAGAAACTTCAGAAAGTAATTTTTCATCAATTAAAGGATAACTCGGATTTTCTGGAATATACACAATAGGTTCTACACCAAAATCGGGAAGATATTTTACAAACTTCAACCAACGTTGCACGCCTGGTCCACCAGCTGGCGGCCAATAATAAGTGATAATTAAAACTTTGTTTGAACTCAAAATAGTATGTTGAAAATAAAACCTGACAAATTTTTGAAGACTGTCAGGTTTGATATAAATTTATTTTATCTCAGCCAGTTTCTTATTCTGCTTTCTCCAGTAAAAAATCCCTAAACCAATAGTTAAAAGCATTAATAGTGTAGAAATCAAAGCTATTGTACTTCCAGTTTTTACCACTTGTGGTTCAAATTTGAATTCGATAGTATGTTTTCCTGCTGGAATTTGTAAGCCACGTAAAACGTAATCTACGTTGTGAATTTTAGTATCTTTTCCATCAATTGTAGCTATCCAACCTTTTTCATAATACATTTCAGAAAATACTCCAAAACCATTTTTAGAATTATTAGAAACGTATTTTAAATGATTTGGTTTATATGAAATCAACTCAATTGTTGAAGTTGAATCTTTACCTGTTTGAAAAGGAACATTTTTTCCTTTTACAATTTTATTTTCTTGATAAGTTGCTTCTTCTTTAGTTTTCAAATTATCTAAAGCTTTCATTTCTTCATCACCAGATTTTACAACTTTTACTTTCGAAACAAACCAAGCGTTACCATTAGCATTCGGGTTTTCTAAAGCTTGTTGAATGCCTTCTTTATTGGATTGTAAAATGTATTTCGCATTTAACATATTCAAGATTTCAATATTGTTTTTCGCAATTTGATAATCGAATAATTCTTGCATTTTCTTAGGTTTTGCCGCGTGATATCCTCCAATTGATTGGTGATAAAAAGAAGCTCTAGCACTATTCATATGTCCATCCACATCGAAAACTCTGAAATGTGTTGTATCTTCTAAAATACGAGCATCTGCTTCTGTTGGTTCACCAAAAGGTCTTTCAATTTGACTTTTAGAAACGAAATCATCAGCTTTTACATAGTTTTTCGCTACTACAAATAAATCGATTACCATTACTAAACCAACTAAAACGACAGTTGTAAATTGTGAGAACGTCTTTTTAGTATAGAAAAACAGAATTCCAAAAGCCACAGCTAAAAATCCTAAAGAACGGAAAATAGTAGCAAAATACATACTTTCTCTATCTTCTTTTAAGACTTTCATTACTTCTGGACCGTATTGTTGTGCGTAAAATTTATCGTTTGCACCAGAATATGTGAAGACTCCATTCGCCATTAAAATAATGATTAAAAGTCCTCCAACTATTGCGCCTGAATATAACAAAGGTTTTTTTCTTTCTTCTTCATCTGAATTGATAAACGCATTTAAACCTAAAGCGGCTAAAACAGGTAAACATAATTCTAAAATAACTTGAATGGATGAAACCGCTCTAAACTTATTATACATCGGTACATAATCAATAAAGAAACTTGTTAAAGGTTCGAAATTCTTACCATACGATAATAAAATAGAGAAAATCGCTCCAGCAACTAAAGCGTATTTGATTCTTCTTTTTTCTAAAAATAAAGCTAAAACCGCTAAGAAAAACACCACAATTCCAATATAAGCTGGTGCAGCAACACTTGTTTGATCACCCCAATAGGTTGGCATTTGTTTGACTAATTCTCTTGCTTCGTTTTCAGGAACATTTTGTCCTATAATAAATTGATACATAGCTGAGTCAGCTCCTAAATCGTCATAACTTGATCCACCGAATAATTTAGGTGCAATCAAATTTAAACTTTCAGAAACTCCGTAACTATATTGCGTAATGTATTCATAACTCATCGCATTATTATCGGTTTTCTTTTTACCGTTTTCGTCGAAAGTTAAATCACTATTACTTCTAGTTGAATATTTGGCATATTCGGCAGTTGCTAATAAGTTAGTAGCATTCGCACCAACAGCTAAAACCGCTCCTAAACCTAAAATAGCAAAAGATTTGTATAAATGTTTGAAGTCTTTTTCTTTGACGATTTCGTAAATATAAAATCCAATTACGAAAGCGAATAAAAACAAGAAATAATACGTCATTTGGAAGTGATTCGCCTGAATTTCTAATCCTGCAGCAAGCATCGTAACAATTCCACCAACTAAATAACGCTTGTTAAAGATGAATACAATTCCAGCTAAAATCATAGGAATATAAGCAATTGCGTGTGCTTTTGCGTTATGACCTACTCCTAAAATAATAATCAAATAGGTAGAAAAACCAAAGGCTAACGCACCAAAAAAGGCTTGCAGCGGTTTGATTCTTAAACTCATTAATAAAAGGTAAAAACCTAAGAAATATAAAAATAAATAATCGGCCGGACGAGGTAAAAATCGTAACGCACTATCTAAACTTTTAATGTAATTATGAGGATATTTTGCCCCTAATTGGTACGTTGGCATTCCACCAAACGCGCTATTTGTCCAATAAGGTTCATCGTGGTATTCGTTTCTAAAGTCGTTTTGTTCTTTAGCCATACCAGTGTATTGCGCAATATCAGATTGTGAAATCTGCTTTCCAGATAAAACTGGATAAAAATAAATAACAGCAATTACTATAAAACCAAAAATGGCATATAAATGTGGCGCAAATTTTTCTAATTTCTTCATTGTACTTCTTAAATTAATATCCTACAAAAATAAAAAATTCCCCGAAAGGGGGAAATTTTTATTCAACTTCTTCGTAATCGATATAATCACCTACAACTTTCTTCTCCTTTTTAGGAACTTCTTGTTGGTTTTCTGTTGGCGATTGATATTGTTGTTGCTGTTGTTCAAATTGTTTTTTAATATGTTCTTCTGCTTTTTTCGCGACTTTTTGCATCAAATAGGGTGCTAACAATCTCATTGCGAACTTAAATAAATAATAAAACAAAATGATGTAGAATATGGTTCTAATAAATCCCGGCACACTTGCTGTATCCATAATTGTATTTTTTTTGTCAAAAATAAGGAATATATCAAATCTAATACTTAAAATTATGATAAAATATTTACATTTGGGTTTTAAAATAAACTTATGAAGGCAACTACTAATATATTTTGGTTTGCAACACTTATTGCTTCGTCAATTTGTAACGCGCAATATACAGACGAGGTAAACTCCAACCGCCCAGGAAAATCAATGATGGCGTTTTCAGTTGGTAAAAATGTAATTCAAGCAGAAACGGGAGTCAACTACATCAAAGAAGATCACGAAAATTTAAAATATGATGCCAAAGGATTTAATGCAGATTTAGCTATTCGTTGGGGATTTTTTAAAGAAGAATTAGAAATTATTGGTGAACTTCAATACCAAAAAGACACCTATAACCAATTAGGCAAAACTTCGGATAGAAGCGCACTAAAACAAACTATTTTAGGCGCAAAATATTTATTTTATGATCCATTTAAAAATTACGAAGAAAAACCAAACTTGTACAGTTGGAAAGCCAATCACCGTTTCAAATGGAGACAATTCATACCAGCTTTAGCAGGTTACGCTGGTGCAAATTTTAATCTTGTAAAAGATAATTTATTCAATTACGGTCCAGCCGGTGTTGTAGAACCAAGTTTTAGTCCGAAAGCAATGATAATTGCACAAAATCATTTTGGAAGTAGAACGGTTTTGGTCACAAACATCGCTTATAATAAAATCGGAACTGATTTTGCGAGTATCGATTATATCTTAACCTTAACGCGTGGAATTAATCAAAACTGGTCGGTATTTGTTGAAAATCAAGGCTATAATGGGAAATATTATAGTGACGGAATTGTACGTTTAGGAGCTGCTTTTCTTTATGAAAAAAACATGCAGTTTGATGCCTCAGTTGGTACGAATATAAAAAGTACTCCAGGGATTTTCTATGGTGGAATTGGGTTCACGTGGCGTTTTACTAAAAACTACAAAGAAGTGAAAATGGACAAGCCAAACACAAGAAGTAAAATGGACAAAAAAATGGACAAAAAAGCTGATAAACAGAAAAGAAAAGACGGAGTAGAATAATGATTGAAATAAAAGAAGTTTTCACGAAAAAAGAAATGAAGGAATTTGTAAAATTTCCTTTCGAATTATATAAAGACAATAAAAATTGGGTACCGCCACTAATTCAAGAAGAATTAGAAACTTTTGATAAAACCAAAAATCCCGTATTTCAAACTGCCGATACACATTTTTATTTGGCTTATAAAAACAATAAAATTGTAGGTCGTGTTGTAGCGATTATCAATTGGGATGAAGTCAATATTTTAGGCAAAAAGAAAGTGCGTTTTGGTTGGTTTGATGTCATTGATGATATTGAAGTCACCAAAGCACTTTTAGATAAAGTAATCGCTTTCGGAAAAGAACATAATTTAGAAAATATTGAAGGTCCAATGGGCTTTTCAAATCTGGACAAAGTAGGTTGTTTAATTGAGGGTTTCGACCAAAGAGGATTAATGATTACTTGGTACAACTTTCCATATTATGCCACGCATTTTGAACAATTGGGTTTCGCTAAAGAGAAAGTTTATTTAGAAAGTAAATTTCCTTTTTCAAACATTGATGCGACTAATTTTCAACGTATTGCTGATATGATTGAAAAAAGATACGAACTAACCCATTTGAACTTTACGAAAACCAAAGACATCATGCCGTATGTAGACAAAATGTTTACCTTATTCAACGGAAGTTATGCTTCTTTGCAATCGTTTGTGCCGATTAACGACATTCAAATAGAATATTTTAAAAAGAAATACATTTCATTTATCAATCCTGAATTTATAAAATTTGTGATGGATAAAGAAGGCAAAATGGTTGCTTTTAGTATCGTAATGCCTGATTTTGCAGAAGCCTTACAAAAAGCCAAAGGAAAATTATTTCCAACAGGATTTTTACATTTATTAAAAGCCAAAAACAAATGCAAAACCGCTGTGTTTTATTTAATTGGCGTGTTACCTGAATACCAAAGTAAAGGTGTGACTTCTATCATATTTAATGAAAATCACATCAGTTTTAAAAAAATAGGTGTAGAAAATTGTATGCGAACCCCAGAATTAGAAGACAATCACGCCATTCATAATTTATGGAAACACTTTGATCCAGAATATCACAAGAAGCGTTGTACTTTTATTAAAGAATTAAACTAAAACATTTACTCCATTAAACAATTAAGACTTAATGAAACTTAATTTCTTAATGGTAAACTAACAAATTAAAACACAAAAAAAATGGACTTAATGGGAATGATGGGTAAATTAAAAGAAACCCAACAAAAAATGGAAGAAACTAAAAACAGATTAAACAATGTTTTAGTAGACGAACAAAGTAACGACGGCTTATTACAAGTAACTTTAACAGCCAACCGAGAAATTAAAAACTTCAAAATTGCAGATGAATTGTTACAAGACAAAGAAATGTTAGAAGACTATTTAGTAACAGTTTTAAACAAAGCCATCACAAAAGCTACAAACGTAAACGAAGCAGAAATGGCTGCCGTAGCGCAATCAGGAATGCCAAGTATTCCGGGAATGGATATGTTTAAATAAAAAAACACTAATTTCATTTGCCACGAATTCACGAATTATAAAATTTACAACTTATAAAATTGGTTCATCGAAGATGAAAATTCGAATTTTACAATTTCAACAAGTTAAAAAAATTCGATAATTCGTGGCAAACTATTAAATTATTCAACCCAACATAAAAACTTTGCGCCTTAGCGTCTTCGTGGCAAAAAAACTTCGTACCTTAAATGGATAACAACATCAACGCTTCAGAAAAAGATTATTTATACATTCAACAATCTCAAATTCCCAATTCAGGAAAAGGCTTGTTCACGGCTATAAAAATCTACAAAGACGAAGTAATCACGTTATTCAAAGGAAAAATACTATCCGACACAGAAGCAGAAACTATCGCCAAATCAGGAAACGACCAATATTTTATTAATTTGTTAGACGGAACCATTCTAGATTCCAATCCTGTAGAATGTTTTGCCAAATATGCCAATGATGCTTCTGGATTCAGCGTTTCCCAATTTAAAAACAATGCCAAAATAGCATTAGATGACGAGGAAAATGTATGTTTAATTGCCCTAAAAAATATCAAAGCCTCAGAAGAAATATTCTGCAGTTACGGGAAATCGTACTGGAAAAAACACGGAAAACAATGATTACAATAGCAACTTTAGAAAATGTAACCGAAATTACTAACCTAGTAAATTCAGCCTACCGTGGAGAAACTTCTAAAAAAGGATGGACCACCGAAGCCAATATTTTAGAAGGTACAAGAATCACAGAAACCGAACTAATCGAAATTCTTTCAGATACAAAAAACACCATTTTAGTATACCAAGAAAACAATAAAATTATTGGAACGGTTTTACTAACCAATAAAAACACCGAATTATATTTAGGCATGCTAACCATTTCACCAGAATTACAAAATACTGGTTTGGGAAAAAAACTTTTACAAGCTGCTGAAGATTTTGCTCTTGCTTTAAACTTACCCAAAATTACAATGACTGTAATTACCATTCGCGAAGAACTTATTGCTTGGTACCAACGCAATGGCTACAAAGACACTGGAAATCGAGAACCTTTTCCTTCCAATTTTGACGATGTTGTTTTACATGCTGAACCTCTTACTTTTATGATTTTAGAAAAAGCTTTATAAGCCATTTCTACCCTTTCTAATTATTTAATTTGATATCACATCCAGATTTTTCATTAAATAAACCCTTGTTTTATTAAGGTTCCCACTTCCCTACTCAATTTATTTTGCGTTTTTTTTCCGACCGTAAACATTAGCTTCAAAAACCGTAAAATCGAAACAAAGTTGTTGCTTAAATTTGTTAAACCAAAATCCAAATTTATAACTAATGATTTTTCTAATTCTAAAATTGCTTTGCTTACTAGTAAATTTTTAAAAGTTTAACAGTTACATTAAAATCAGATATTTAGTATTGCAAAAAGATAAATATTCTTTAGCAATAGGAAAACTAACCTTTTGTAAACTAACAATCAAATTGTTAGTTTACAAATTAAAATATTAAAATATGGCAAAAAAACTATCCAATAACAGTTCAGATTCTATCCCAACAGAATTATTATATTTTAAAACAAAATTTAACAAAGTCTTAGACGAAAGAATAAAATTAGGGGAAGAATTATATAACAGACAAGTCTACACTCAAGCCGATTTAAAAAACAATAAAGAAGATTATTTTACTTGGAGCAAGAACAACTCCGAGTATTTAAAAAATGCATTCAATATAGAACATAACGAATACAAAAAAAGTTATGATGATGCAGATGCTTTCTTTTTCGGATCACTTGGTTTACGAAACATACCGTTAGATAGTTTAAAAAGCTTAAAAGACAAAATAAACTATAAAATTAGCATTTTGAAAAAAATTCGTACTAAAACGGAGTACATGAAAAATCAGTTGCCTATTAAATCCATTCGAATGGCTATGTAATTTTTGGAAATTATCAACTCACTAACCTCTGAAGTATATTTCAAATGCAAAAAAACATAAATATTATACTCTCGTTAGTAAACATGACCAAAAAAAAGCAAGAATACAAACCTATAAGAAACCTAGCGGAAATAAACGAGGTATTTAAAAACAAACCAATTGTTTTCAAAATTGCCAATAAAAAGTATGCCCTAATTTATAATCCAGCTAACTACGAAATACAAGTAAAAGCCCAATACCCTACTCCTGACTTAATTGCCACTTTTAACCAAACTTCTAGCTTAGAACAAATATTACAAACCTTTGGAAATTTGTAAAAAACCCAATAAAAAACGTTGTCTTTTGTAATTTATATTTATTACACGCTAATAGGTACAGATTTTTATGAGTCTGCCAAAAAAAAAATTAAAATCATAGAAAAAAGAAAATTAAGTATATGTTTTTATACTAAACTTTAACATGGCGGAGAAATTAACTTAAAAAATGTTCTAATTCGTCAATAATAGTAGAAATACTAAAAGGAGAACAACCAACTAAAAATGAAAAAAACTAAATTACTTTTTGCAGGAATGATTATCACTGCATTATCGCTAACTTCTTGCAGTAGCAATGAAAGTGCTGTAGAAGCACCCGAATCCGTGGTATTTGCTAAAACTACCGAAATGTTGAATTTTGAAAGTTCTCTAAAAACGTATTTTCAAACTAAGCAAGAATCTTCAGCTGAAACCAAACAAAAATCACAAGCATCAGAAGAAACTGTGAAAGTTGCAAATGAACTATTGACTTCTTTAGGGAAATCCGATTTAGCAAAACAAACAGAACAAAACCCTGATTTACTTATTAGAACTGCCATGAAAGAATACTCTAAAAAGTTAACGGAAATGTATAACCAACAAAAAAACAACTAAACAAGATGAAAAAACTAATTATCGTTGCAACACTATTGTTTAGTTTGCAAAATTTTGCACAAAAAACTTTTGAAGTATATAATTACACAGGACAAACCGTAAAATTATGGGACATTATTACAAAACCTAATAGTTCTGCAACTTATCCCGAGTTTCATAGTAAACCTTATGGTGCAGTTACAATTCCTCCTGGCGGAAGTTATACTTTGGTAAATACAGCAAATGTTTTTAAGTTCCCTTTTCAATCTCCTACAAGTATTCCTTACATTAATAACTGGGAAAGATTAAATTCAGCTTCATCTGTAACACCTTTAGCAAGTACAGTATCATGGTCTTTAGGTTCAAGTAATGCACAAGTGTTTAAAAGTATTATCTTTGAAGTTGGAACAAGTTGGAATAATTTAACAGTGCCGATTGGAACTCAAACTATTCCAAGTGCTGTTACAGGAAGTGGTTGGCAATTGGATTATGATTGTTATCAACCAGACCCAGCACAACCAAATCTTTGGTATTACACAATAGTAATTTATTAACTTTTTTAGGGACAATGCATGGTATTGTCCCTAAATTATTAAAACATAAGGTTATGAAAATATTAAAATTAATATTACTACTGGGTATTTGTTTTTATTCAAAAAACTTAAACGCTCAATTTAATTTCCAGCGCAGTTGGGGAACCTATTTTGGCGACGAACGTTTTGTTTTAACAGATAGTGAAATTGACAGCAATGGTAATTTATATATTGTTGGTTTTATTTATGGTACTGATTTAACAAACCTTACAGCTTTTACAAATTCTACTTCCTATCAACAAAATTATGGTGGTGGCGATTATGATGGTTTTCTTATTAAGTTTAATAACTTGGGTCAAATTATTTGGGGTACTTATTTGGGCGGTAGTGGTTTTGATAAAATTTCAGATATTGATATTGATAATAATAACAATATTTATATTATTGGTTCTACAAGTAGCAACTCAAATATTGCAACAACTGGTGCTTTTCAAGAAAATTTGAATGGTAGTGGAGATATATTTATTTCAAAATTTACTTCTACTGGTTCTGTTGTTTGGAGTACATACTTTGGTGGGAATGGCAACGAATTTAATTCTATAAGTAGAATATCATTTGATGGTCAAAATAATTTATATATTTCTTCTGCCGCTTCAAGCCCAAACATGGCTACAACAGGTGTGTTCCAAGAAACACCTAATAATTCAGCATCTCAAATATCAAAATTTGATTTAAACGGAAATAGAATTTGGACTACTTATTATGGTTTAAACATTCCGCTTTGGAATTTAAAAGCAAACATTTCAGGTGTTTATGTTGGCAGTCATACTCTTGATTGTCCACCAAATTGGTCTTACAATACTTATTTTGGAACATTAGGTGCATATAAACCTTTGCCCGAAAATTGTAGAGAAATACATTTAACGAAATTTAACACTAACGGTCAGCGAGAGTGGGGCACATACTATGGTGGCAATTTAAGTGAATCAATGAGTGATAAAAACAGTATTGATGTAAAAGATGATAAAATTTATTTTTCGGGAGGTGCACGAAACTACTCAAATGAAGAAATTGCAACAAATGGCACCTATCAACCAAATAATAATGGTTTTTCAAATTTTATAGTTCAATTTAATCAAAATGGAACACGCAATTGGGGTACATATAATGGTAATTCCACTTCTTCATCAAATACTTTTTCAAGGTCATATATCAAAATAGATAGAGATTCAAATAGTTTTTACAATTATGGTGCAACAGGTATGCAATCAAACATTGCAACAAATGATGGTTATTTAACAACTACAAATAGTTCTTACGGTAATGATGCCTATATTTGTAAATTCACAGACCAAAACACAAAATCTTGGGGCACCTATTATGGTGGAGAATTAGATGAAAAAGACATTGACTTTCATCCATATAAAAACAATGGAAACAATTTTTATATTGTTGGTTCAACACAAAGTTTAACACAAATGGCAACAACAAATGGTTTGCAACAAACAAAACTAATCTTTGATACAGTAAATTATGATCAACAAAATGCATACAATATTTTTATTGCTCATTTTGAACCTAATCCACTTTCAAATGAAAGTTTTTCGGATAATTCTATAATCATATATCCAAATCCAGCAAACAACTTCATTACAATAAAAAATAACGGAACAACTTCAGAAAATTTTAATTACAGAATAATTGATGTAACAGGTAGAATTGTAAAAAATGGCAGTTCAAAATTTAACGAAAACATTTACATTGATAGTTGTAGCAACGGAGTATATGCCCTTCAAATTGAAACAGAAAACGGAGATAAACTAATTAAAAAAATAATAAAAAATTAAAGCTCCCACGCTCCTATTCGAATCCTTTCGTTTAGAAACGTAACAAACCACACATAATTTCAAACCCAAAAAATCCAAACTTCATCCCTGAAATTTGGATTTTTTTTATGGGCATACTATAAAATAAAACCCGCAAAACACACGCTTCTTCAATAAAAACAAAAATAGTAATCATAATTACGGAAAACCGTAAAATTAGGGTAAGTAAATATTTTAGATTTGTTGGCAACTAATGGCTTAAGTTATATATGCTAAGAAGTAACGTGTGTTTAAGACTTAGCTTAAATAGCATCCGAACAAAAACTAAAAACCAACAAACAAAACTAAAACATAATTTAAAGGCGGGAAATAAGCTGAACAACCAAACGCCAAAATGACTTTTTACACCAAAAAAGCATAAAATAAAGTAAGCAAAAAACAAAAACTATTTTAATGAAAACATTTTTTTTCAAAGCAACAATTTTAGCAGTAGTAACCTTTTTTACAATTTCTTGCTCAAAAGACGACAATTCAAGTACAACAGAAACAAGTAATAGTTCATCTTCAACAACAAACACTTGGGTAAAATTAACAGCAATAACAACAACAGGAGATGTAAAACCAAACTACATCATTATGATGTTTGACCAACCAGTAACTTCTTCCTCAACTTTACCACCAATAAGAAAACAAATTACAACTGATGCAAATGGTTTAGCTTATTTTGACTTAAATACAATGATAACAAGCACCACTCCAACTACATATTATTTTGAAGCTTTTATTTCAAATGGCTCTGGTGGATATATTTGGAAAAGCATTTCGCATCCAACATTTAATATCGCAAAAGGGCAAACGATAACAAGTTCAATACTTGTAAACTAATTACGAATTACTACAGCCACTAAAAAGCCATTAGCAAGGACCATCGAAAACAAAACATTTATATGAAAACAATTAACAAATTCATTTTTTTATACCTTTTATTATTGACTAGTCATTCAGCACTTTGTCAAGATACAATCTATAAAATAGACGGCGAATCTATTGAAGCAAAAATTGATATTATTGATCAAGAGACAATTAAGTATAAAGTGTATAAAAATCTAAATGGTCCTTTTTATATTATCAAAAAAAGTGATGTGGCAAGCATAAAATTTGAGAATGGAACAGTAGAAAATTATAAGCAATCTACAATTTCAAAAAAACTAAATAAATCTGAACTACAAGAATTAATTGTAAAATCTGTAAACGAACATGGATTTGAAGAAGATACATTCAATAGAAAATATAGCGCATCATTTGAAGGAGATTATTTACGTCTAATAGTTTTAAAACAAAATGGAAAACCTACTAACGAAGGCTTATTATATGATTTTTCAAATGTATATAAATTTCAAAAAATATCTAACCGTTCAGACAAACTTGCTTTTATTAATATTTTCGTAAGTATTTCAGAAAATAAAAAGAATACAAAATGGGACAAACATAAACTTATTATGAGAGTAGATAGTCCTCAAAATGCAAATAATATTGAATTATTTAAAAGATTACAATTCAAACTTAATAAATAAAAATTAAGGTTATAAATCGCTACAGCTCAACCACCACAAACTCATCAACTTTAATCCAAAAAAACCAAAAAAAACCAAAACCGTAAACATTAGCGCCAAAAACCGTAAAATGGTATCAAGTATTTGGTATATTTTTGTGGGATTGTGAATGACTTAAGTTTTAAATGCAAAATGTAGTTGCGGATATTAATGAGTTGTAAGAGATTTTAACGAAAATAACGCTGAAAGATATTCCAAAGTATTTTTCAGAAAACTAAATTTTAACTAAAAAACAACGTTCAAATATGAGGCAAAAAATGAAAATCATCAAAAAGGCTTTAACTTTAGGAGTAATCTTTATATTCCTTTCCTGCGAAAAAGATTTATATGATGAATATATAAATTCTGATAAACATTCAATACTCGTTCAAAGAAAAAACTTTGAAGATTTAAAAAAGAACAAAAAATTAATGAAGTCTATTGAAAAATTCACTTCAAAAAGTACTTACACTTTACAAAAACAACATTATGATTCAATAAATAATTTTTATATTGATTTAGACAATGTAATGTTTACTTTAGATTCTTTGAATCATCAAACTTATACATTTAAAATCAACAGGATTCCAAATAATTATTTATTTGAAAATCTTATACTAAAAACGAGCAAAACAGGTGGTTTTGATGCAATTTTAGCACAATACAATCAAAATGCTCTCAATTTAAGTTCAACAATACAAGGAGAAATACAAAATTCTATAAATCAAAATATTACTTTTACATATTTAGGAAAAAAATCACTTTCTGAAATAAATAGTAAATTTTCATATAATGAAGAATGTTTTGAACCTGGCTATGTTTACTCTTCTGGACAGAAATGTGCATCAGGGCAACATACATTTGCTGATGGTGCAAATTGTGATTATTGGGGTACAACTAATATGGCAACAACAGGTGGCTATGTATATACAATGATGCCTGTATCTTGCCCTGGAGGTGGTGGTTCTGGAATTTCATCAATTGGTTTTTCAACTGGACCGCATGGTGGAGGTAGTGGTAGCGTCTTAACTCCACCCACCCCTTGTACTAAACTTAAAGAACTTTTTAACACATCAAAAGCAAACATAAAACCTATTATACAAAATCTTCAATCCACAATTTCAGCAACTAGCGGTGAAAATGGAGAGGAATTATTTCATTACTCAAATGGTGGATATGCTAATTCTTCACTAAATCAATCTACCGATGCTTTAATATATATTACTGCTGGTGGTAATAGATACTCTGCAATTCATACACATCCACTTACAGCTCAGCCAATGTTTTCTTGGAGTGATATTGTTACTTTAAATGCTCTAAATAATTATTCATTACCTCATAATGCTGATTTAGCCTCTTTTTTACTGGTATGCCAAGATGACAATGGTGTATTTCAAACTTATGCAGCTGTTTTTGACCCAAATAGTTTTAATGAAACAATTGATCAATTTATTGGTAATCCTGAGAATAATGGATGTTCAAGTCAAGAAATTGAAACCAAAATGAATGATTTATTAGATGAAGAATATGTAAAAGATAGTAATTACGAAAGAGCTTTTTTAAAATTTATGTCAAGTTCAAACGTATCTTTGTATAAAGCCAATAGTACGTTAACCAACTGGAGTAAACTTTCATTAAGTAACAATTCCGCAACAGCAACAGTAAACTCAACAAATTGTAATTAAAATATAGAAATTATGAAAATAGTAAAAATAATTATTATTGCCTTATTGTCAATACAATGTAAAGCACAAACCCCAATAATTGATATTTCGCAATCTAGATTTGGTCAGCCAGATGGATATTATATGAAAGATATAAATAATTTATTAAATCCTTTTGAAGGCACTTATATTTACTCCAATGGAACAACTTCATTTAAAATGATATTAATAAAAAAAGTACAACAATTTAATGGTAGATATTATGAAGACTTAATTATTGGAGAATACCAATATATTGAAAATGGTATAGAAAAAGTAAATACTTTGAACCAAATAAATACAGTTTATAATGACCAAAGAAGTCATACTATTGATGGAAATTTGATTATTGATAATAATTTCAGGATTTGGAAATGCCCTACTTGTCCTCCAAATGAAAAAAGACTAAAGTGTAGTATTATGGATATATCAACAAATAGATATGCTAGTATTACAATGCGTAGAACTATTGAAACTGGACAAGAAGTAATGAAAATTAAAATTTCACAAGTAATGGGTGTAACTTTAGTTGAAGGGCAACCTGCGCCTCTAGCTTTTTCTCTTCCGCAAGGAGAATTTACACTAATTAAACAATAAAAACCTCTTACAACAGGCGTTTTAATAAATTGCGAGAAATGTGCAAAATTCACGTACATTTTTCGCAATTATGTTTTACTTTTATAGAAAAAATAGTGGTCACGAAGCTCGCAACTTCTTAAAGCGCCGGAACGTTATAGGCTATGCAACCAAACTTTATCTTAAAACCTTGAAATGAAACATATTAAAAAAAAATATTTGTTTGAAGAAAGACTTAAAACTTATGACAAACAGAAATTAGGTTCAAAGGAAGATTTTGATAGTCTGGAATTAAAAAAATTGAGCAAAACACATAATGTAATCATTGAGACTACAAACAATGATCTTTTATTTGCTTTTATTTACAATGATAATGGAAAACATGTTACAATACCATTACCTGACTTCACATTGGTTTATTTTGATTTTTCGTATAAATTAAATATTGACAGAAAAGAAAGTAAAAAAGAAATGCTTACAAATTTGAGAGACATAAATAACTTCAGTGAATTAAATGGTGAGACTCTTTATAAATTTTATGGTTACTCAAGTTCATGCATTATTAATTTATTTACTTCAATTGAATGTTTTATAAATCATTTATTACCTGAAAATAAAAATTATGTTGAAGTAAAAAACAACAGAACCGAGATATACAATAAAACTCAAATTCAAGAACAAATTCAATTTTGGGACAAATTAAAAAAAGTATTACCTCAATTACATGGTAAAAATTTCTTCCAAAAATCAACTCCAACAAATGAGCATATATCAAAACTAAAAGAATTAAGAGATAAAATTGTACATACAAAATCTGACAATTCAGGAGAATTACAAATTGAATTATTTAAACAAATTTTAAATTTCAAATACGACGAGACCTTTTCTGCTGTTGCAAAATTTATGAATTTTTATGAAGCAAACTATGTTGAGGATTGTCCATGCGATAAGGATTTCTAAAGCACAGCCTATAACAGGCGTTTGGCAAGATTGCGAATTTTGTAGTAAATTCACGTTTATTTCTCGCAAGAAATTTTATCTTTGATAGAAAATAATCGGTTCCGAAGCTCGCAACCTCGCCAAGCGCCGGAACGTTAACTGCCATTTTATGAAAAAAAGGAGAATTCAATAACTTAATGCAACAAATGATAATTTTTATCTTTGTTGAATTATGGAAAAAAAGCACAAACGACTTACACTAAATGAACGCATTATTATTGAGACTTTACTCTATGAAAATAAGTCTAAAAGTTATATTGCAAAGCATCTAAATAGAAATCGTTCTACTATTACTCGAGAAATAAATAGTTGGATGCACAAACCAACCGATAAATACAATGCAACTTTAGCAGATTTCTTTGCAAAAGAAGAGTATTTAAACAAAAGAAATCTTGATAAAATAAATACTCATAAAAAACTTAAACTATTTGTTTACAGAGGCTTATTATGTGGTTTTTCGCCAGAACAAATTGCTGGAAGAATTAAAATTGATTATCCTAACAATAGTATTATGACAATCTCTCATGAAGCAATTTATCAGCATATTTATAAACATAGACAGTCAAGATTAGGCAAAAAACTCATACAACTTCTACCCTATCATCATTCCAAAAGAAGATACAATAGAAAAGGTGGAAAAAACAAAATACGAATCAAAGACCAAGTAAATATTAGCCAAAGACCCAACAGTGTTGAGTTACGAAACGAAGTTGGACATTGGGAAGGAGATCTAATGATTGGTGTAGGACAAAAAAGTGCCATCGGAACAATTGTAGAAAGAAAAACAAGATATGTTTTCATTATTAAATTAGAAAATAGAAAATCCGAAACCGTGACACAACAATTTGCAAAACACTTGAAAACACTACCCAAATACACTGTAAAATCAATGACTTACGACAACGGAATGGAAATGGCAAATCACAAATGGCTATCAAATAACACTGGAATGGATATATATTTTGCTAATCCTTATTCTTCCTGGGAACGTGGAACTAACGAAAACACGAACGGTTTAATTAGGCGTTTTTTCCCTAAAGGAACTGATTTTAACACCATAACAAACAAACAACTAAAACATGCTGAATTAACTCTAAACAATAGACCTAGAAAGGTTTTAGGGTACAAAACACCTCAAGAAAAAATGAATCAAGAAATCACTAACTATATAGCATAAATCAAGCCTATTTCGGAAATAACTTTTGGTCAATTAAAAAGACCAAAAAAGTTATTCTGAAATTAGACAAAATGAAA
>NZ_JAZAYT010000025.1:0-79810 GCF_036321945.1 Flavobacterium facile | reverse complement strand
ACTTACAAAGTAGCAAAAGAAGATTTGAAAAATTTTGAAAAAATTACAGAGCATGTGGTTGGTAGAATAAACGACACAATTAAAGACGCATTAATAGCAGCAAACTAATGGCAACAGAATATAACATCCCGAATTTGTTTTTAGAAGCCTTTGGGCTAAAAATACGTGATTCGTATGGTATTGAAATTGAGGACAAACCTAACGACCCTAACGGGCTGTTTAATGGAATTTCCGTAATTGAATCCGATGAAGTTACTGATGTTACAGCTTTAGGAACTCCTATAGTTTCACCAATAACGTTTTTGGAAGGAACTTATAAAGCATACAATACAAATGGCGAAATAGTTGATATTCAAAAATCGGATTTTCGTTTACCAATTTCAACGGTAGTTTCATTTAATCGTGAAAAAATAATTGGAGTTACCAAAGTTAACGGTGGTCGTGGAACCGTAAAAGAACAATATGGATTTGATGATTGGAAGATTACAATAAATGGTTTTTTTATTGAAGAATCTGGACAGCCTCAAGGTTTTAAAAAACCAAAAGACCAAGAAAAAGAAGTAATAAGTTGGGAAACATTAGCGGATTCAATAGGTGTTATCAGTCCAATTTTCAGAGAAAAAAACATTAATTATTTAACAATTTTAAGTGTTTCTATTGAAGGAATGCGAGGTAAGCCAAATATTAGAGCTTTTACAATAAACGCATTATCAGACGAACCAATTGAATTAAATATAAAATCAACAGTATGACAGTGGCTATGGTTTCTAAAATTATATTTCCAGCTCGAGAAAACCGAGAGGAAATAATAATTAGAAAAGTAAACGGAGTTACTATTGAAGAAACATGGGAAAATTTGACTAATACAGCAATTATAAAATTACCCAGAAACGTAAAGGACTTTGATAAAAAAAATGTAAAAACCATTTTTAAAAAAGGTGATCCTGTTTTAATTTATTTAGGTTATGACGAAAATTTGATATTAGAGTTTGATGGTTTTATAAATGAAGTTTCTGCAGATTTTCCAATAGTTATCAAATGTGATGATTATATGTATTTGTTAAAAAAGCATCAAGTAAACATTTCAATGCGTTCAACAAAGCTAATTGATTTAGTCAGAGCCATAATTCCTGCAGGAATTGAAATTGATGTCGCTGATATTAATATAGGGACAAAAAGGTTTCCAAATACTACTACAGCAAAAGTATTGGAAGAGTTACAAGGTATAAACATTTACAGCTATTTTAAAGGTAGAACATTAGTAGTTGGTAAAATTTATACAGATGATACGGCAATTCCTGTTGTTTTTAATTTTAATCAAAACATTGTTGATCATCAATTACAGTACAAAAATAAAGAAGACGTTTTAATAAAAATCAAAGGGGTTTCCACCTTACCAAACGGAAGAAAAATAACAGCAGAATTTGGCGATGATAAAGGCACAGAACAACATTTGTCTTATTATAATATAAAATTAGAAGCCGAAGTTTTAAAACTTGTAAAAGCAGATTATGAAAAATTTAAAGTTGAAGGCTTTGAAGGTCATATAACTGCTTTTGGGTCGCCAAGCGTTCATCATGGAATGAAAGCTAAATTGATTAGTAATGAATATCCAGATAGAAAAGGTTTGTATTTTATTAAAAAAGTGGTAAAGAATTTTGACGATTCTCCAAAGTACCATCAAGAAATATATTTAGATAAAAAAGCAGAATAATGAGTAATAAATTACTAGAATTTAAAAAGTTATTAGCTAATAAAATTCATTCAAAAATACCTGTTCAAACGGAATGGGTAAAAGTAAGTGAAATTGATTGGGACAATAAGACAATGACTGCAATTGGCGAATTGAATAATTTGGAATACCATGATGTTGTTTTAGGAATTGGATCATTTAATATTAAACCAAAAATTGGAACAATTGCACTTGTTGGAGCAATTCATAATGGTGAAGCTTGTTTTATGATTTTGTGTGAAGAAATTGAAGAAATTGAAATCATTGATAAATCGGGTTTTAAATTCAGTTTAAACGATGGTTTAATGACAATTAATGGTGATGAATTTGGAGGTGTTGTAAATGCAAAAGAGTTAAAAACTCAATTGGACAAAAACACCTTAATTATAGAAAAAATACAAATGGCATTTCAAAACTGGACACCAGTACCTAATGATGGTGGCGCGAGTTTAAAAACTGCTTCATCAACTTTTGTTGGATTGGCAAAATCAAATTTTTCTAATATAGAAAATCAAACAATTAAGCATGGAAAAGGCTAAGGATATTTTATTAGGTAATGAGAATGATTTGCAAATTATAAATGGTGATTTTTTAATTGGCGAAAGCGAAATACAAGAAGTTGGTATTATTTTACAAATGAACCAAGGCGAATTGAAAAGTGATCCTTTGATTGGAGCAAATTTAGTAACAATGATTAGAGGTGGTTTTGACAAAGAAAAAATTGAAAGACATCTTGAAACACAAATGAATTTAGATAATAAAAATTTTCAAGATATAAAACAAAAAATTAGTTATGGTAGAATTGTTTAAAGATTACATCGGTCAAATATTAATACTAATTATTACATCTTTTATTACATGGTTTATAACTAAAAGAAAACAAAACGCCGATATAAACACTACCGAAATTGATAACGGTTCAAAAGTAGTAAAGCTATATAAAGACTCACTGGACGATTTAGGAGATCGATATCAAAAAAAGTATTTAGATATTGAATTACAAGCAAAAAACATAGCGATTCTTTTTGAAAATAAAGAACAATTATTAATGCAAGAAATCGCGTATCATAAAAAACAAACCATTTTATATAAAAAAATGTACGACGATAAAGTTCGAGAATTTAATAAATATAAAAAAGAACATCCTTAAATGACTGTAATTGAAAAACAATCGTTGATTGATATTGCTATTCAAGAGCATGGTACTTGTTTAGCTTGTTTTGACGTAGCATTAGTTAATGGTGTTTCTATTACAGATGAATTAATGCCAGGACAAAAATTAGACATAAAATTATCTGAACACAACAATCCAGATTTAACAAGATATTTTAAAAACAAAAGCCAAAAAATCGCAACTTATTTAAGTGCTGAGTTAATTGATGTTTTAAACGAAAGTGGACTAGGATATATGCAAATAGAAAATAATTTCAAAGTATCATAAAATGGCAAGAAGTATCAACGAAATACAAGCACAAATATTAAATGAAATTGCATCTAATGAAAATTTGCAGGATTTAAATTCTACAAGTAGAGTTTCAATTTATAGACTGATCATATTTATAGTTTCTTTTGCTATCTGGTCACTTGAAAAACTTTTCGACATCCATTCTGCTCAAATTGACACAGCAATAAATGAGCAAAAAGCTGGGCGACCAAATGATTACAAAAACGCAGCCTTAAATTTTCAATACGGATTTCCATTATTGCCAGACTCAATTGAATTTGATAATACGGGTTACACTCCAGAAGAAATTGAAGCTTCAAAAATTATAAAATATTGCTCGGTCAAAGAATCCAGCCAAAGTGCCCGCTTGATTATAAAAACGGCGGGCGAAGTTGGCGGCGAGCTGCAGGAGCTAACTCCAGAACAGGAAAGTGCCTTTATTGCTTATATGGAGGACTGGTTTAAATGGGCGGGTGTTAAATTATCGATTGTAAACTACCCAGCAGACGAACTAAAAATAATTATGCAAGTGTTTAGAAATCCCTTAGTAATTGACGCTAATGGGCAAAGCATTTTAGACGGTGATAGACCTGTAGAGCTACGAATTAATCAATATTTAAAGCAATTAGATTTTAATGGCGAATTAGTAATAAACGATTTAATTGAAAGATTGCGTGAGTTACCAGGAGTGGATAATGTGAATATCTTATCTATGAATTCAAAGGCATATAATGAAATTGATTTTACAAATATTTCAGTTTCAAAAACACCTGAAGCGGGCTACTTTAAAATAACAGATTTTACGAATATTACTTATGTGGTTTAATATTAATTATAATCAATTAGCAGCACTATTAACGCCTACATTTTTGCGAAAACCTAAAATATTAGCCTTTTTGTCGGCATTGGTTTTGCCAATTCAATTGCTGCATATTCAATGGCTTTCAAAGCGTGAACGTGATTGGTATATAATTAATCACACAGGTCAAGTTTATTCATTGAGAAATGCTTTAAATGATTTTTTAGACCCAAGTTTAAGACGGATATATATAAGTGATGGAGATTCTTTTCCAAGAGATTACATTTATACAACATCAGAAAATAAGCCAGTTTATTTAGGTAAAATTTTCATTAAAACCAGTTCTGAATATTTTGGCACGGGAGTAGATTTTTATGTTCATGTTCCGCCAGAAATCATTGCATCCAGCATTTACGAAATTAAACACATAGTTGAATTATATAGACTAGCAAGTAAACGATATCTAATTATTCCAATATAAAATGAATACATATAATTTTTTACAAACAGGCGGATTTCCATTTGAAGTTAACATACTTGAGGGTATGCAAAAAGCCTTTGAAATATTTAATTGTTTAGGTGCGTTAGCTGGTCCAAAAACAATTATTTCAGGTTGTGTTGCTACGGGCTCAAACATTAGTAACGGATTTGTTCATATTGATGGAGAAATTTATCCTTTTTTAGGCGGTACGGCTCAAGGTAGTGTTGTTATTATAACCACAACTCAAAGCGCCGAATTTGAAGATTTAACCACAAAAGAAATTAAAGAAATAAAACACGTACAGTTTGGAACTGGTGTTGGAAGTATTTTATGGGCTGATTTTAAACGTCCAGAAACAACTACTCAGTTGACAACATTGATACAAAATTTAACTACTCGTGTTGAAACTTTAGAGGCGCAACCTGATGCAATTCCCGTAGGAATGATAGCAATTTGGGACAGACCAGCTGTAGAAATTCCTGTTGGTTGGGCGGAATACTTACCATTAAGAGGACGTATGCCTGTTGGTGTGGATCCGTCTTATACACAAGGATCAGACAATACAAATTATGGATTAGAAATTTTAAATAATACTGGCGGAAAACGTGAGCATAAATTGACTAAGCCAGAATTACCAAATTATAATTTAACAAGAACCGTCGGTAACGAAACTGTACAACCAGGTGGTACAAGTATAGCGAGTTCAGGCGCGGGCGCAATGTTTACACAAAATATACCATCAGGGGGTGAAGATAAAGCACATACTAATATGTCACCTTACAGAGTAGTTCATTTCATTAAATACGTAGGATAATGGCAACATCAAAAAATACATTAAAGAACTGGTTTAAAACAGGAATGTTTCCAACACAATCACAATTTTGGGCTTGGTTAGATTCTTATCATCATAAAGATGAAAACATACCTGTCGCTAAAATTGAAGGCTTAAACGAATTGCTTACGCCAGTTAATGAGCATTTCAATGATCCAAATGCTCATACAGAATTGTTTGATAAATTTTCCGAAATCAATACTATAGTTGTTGATAGTGGATTCATAAAACAGGATAATGTATTTAAAGCTCTTGCTAATTCACGTTGGAATATAAAAGCTCAAGAGTTCACTAATTCAGCAGATATTGAAATACCCATTCCATTATGTGCTGCAGGTATGGTTAGAACTGATAGAGTTGTTTTAAACATGAATAATCAATTTGTTTTAGTACAAGGCGTTGAAGTATCTGATAACCCAGTTCCTCCAACGAAACCAGTAAATACATTAGAATATACTTTTATTCCTGTAAATGATTCCGAAGTTGGTGAGCCAGACACTCCAACTATAGGAAATATATTCAATAAAAAAGATTACGACAAGGTATATACTTTCAATGCTTCAGGTGCTGATGTTGAAATTCCTTTTAACGTAAGTGGTTTTGGGACAATAGAATTAACTGGTTCGTTGACTTCAGTAAAAGGATTTTCTTTAATAGATTTAGCAGCTAATCCAACTTTAGCGGAATGGCCTCATAAAGGAAAACCAATTTATTTAATAAACAGAAGCGGTCATAATGTTGAATTATTACACAATAATTTAACAGCAATTGTTCCCTTTAATTTCGATAGTAATTCAAGTATTATAATTCCTAATAATGGAAAAATTTTGCTTAAGGTAATGACTAATAATATAATTGATTTTTTTAAAAGCTGGGGTGATGATCCAGCAAAACTAGACAAAGTTTCAACAGTTGATGTAGATAAAGTTTATGTGAAAAATGCTGATGGAACTCAGGGTATGAAGCCTGTTAGTGAGTTGGGCGGTGGTTTAAGAAGTCATTTTATAAACTTCGAATTATACCAAAATAACGGAGCTCAACACTTTATAAATTTAACTCCTTTTGAAAGATTTGGTTCAACATTTACAGATTTCGGTAGATATATACAAGGTGGTATGGACGAGGTCAATGACTTGTTGTATGATTATCGAACATTAAGATTTATCGTTCCTTTTAAGTCAAAAATAAAAAGAGTTTTGTGTAATCATAATAATTTAGGTGTAGATATTACAATGAGTATTTATGCTTTTGATGTATCGGGAGTTTATACAATAAATAATAGAACCGTAGCGAAATTTTTAATAAATAACGGTAATGCTGGAACTAGAAAAAACGAGTTTACAAACACTTCTGATATTTATCCAAGTCAAACTTTAGAAAAAGGCTCTTTTTTAACCGTCCTTTTGAAAACCGACACAGGATATTTAACAATCCAAGCAAATAGTTTTTTAATTGAATTAGAAGAAATTATTTAAGATGAAAGCAACAGTTTTAAAAAACCCACCTGAAGGACACGAAAATAGATTTTCAGGAAATTACGAAGACGAAAAAATCCCAATTACCAAAAAAGCAGTTTCCGAATTATATAACGGAAAATCAAATTCTTTTTTTATAGATGGAAATTGGATAGAAATCGGGGAAGAATTTACTAAAAAACCTAAAGTTCCAGAAGAAATTTCACGCATGAAGTTTAAGATTCAAATTCGTAGAAGCACTATTTATTCGTATGATATTATTTTAGAATACTTGAAAAATTTAGCTTTAAATAAAACTTTTTCGCAAGATGATAAAGATGAACTCATAGATCGTTTAGAAGATGCCGTAAGCTTCAATCGATACCATAAAGACTTCATTAATCTTGCCAACATGTTAGGCGTTTCTGATGCAATCAAAGACGAAATTTTTGTAGAAGGAAATAAAATTGAATAATTATGGGAATATTACTTTACATCATCGCCACTATCTTATGGATAATTTTAACGCCAATTAATTGGGTAATAGTTTCGTTTAAACACGGTTTAAGTAACTCTTATTTTAAAGAAACTGCAATTGATATTGATAAGTTTGGCAATAGAAACTTTCGAACGTTTTTAAACGCCACTATGGTAAAAGTGAAAAAAGAATACTGGTCTTACGATAGAATAATTGAAATAGAACCGTACAAATTCGGAAATGTAAACGAAACAATTAGCAGCGCATTAGGAAAAAACCAACGTAATAACACGCTAAGTCGACTTGGAAAAATTATTGTTTTTATCCTGGACAAATTCGATAAAGAGCATTGTAAAAATAGTATCGTAGAGATATAACTTCAATGGAGTATGAAGTAAAAAATCCTCCAGCATTAAAAAAAGCTTCTCACACCTTTTTAAACAAACGAGCCAACGGCTACTGGAGGACAAAGTCTTCTAGTTGTCGTTGGCTTTTTTTGTTATAGGTGTGAGAAGTGCAAATATAGTCATCAAAAATTAATAATCAATCATCAATCAAAAAATCGAATGGAATTAAAAAAGAAAATTTTTACATCGGCACCTTTGCCGTTTATGGGCAAAAACGAAAATTCTTAAAACAATTTAAGCCAGCATTAGAAAATTATTCAAATACAGCTACTTATGTAGATTTGTTTGGCGGAAGCGGCTTGTTAAGTCATACCGTAAAATCACATTATCCAAATGCAAAAGTAATTTATAATGACTATGATAATTTTAGTTTAAGACTTAAAAACGTAGATAAGACTAATCAACTTATTGCGGATATTAGAGTTATTCTGAAAGATTATCCAAAAGACCAACGAATTATTGGCGACAAAAGAGATCAGGTATTTAAAAGGGTGGAGCAAGAAGAAAAAAGCGGCTATGTTGATTATATTACATTATCCAGTTCGATACTTTTTAGTATGAAATATGTTCTTTCATTTGAACAATTACAAAAAGAAACTTTATACAATACGGTTAGACAATCTAACTATGATGTTGACGGATATTTAGACGGATTAGTAATTGTAACTGAATGCTACAAAGAATTATTTACAAAATACAAGGACACTGAAAATGTTATTTTTTTAGTTGACCCACCGTATTTGTCAACCGATGTGAGTACTTATAAGAATTGTTGGAAGCTTCGTGATTATTTAGATGTTTTGGAAGTTCTGAATGGCACAAAATACTTTTATTTCACATCAAACAAGTCATCAATTATTGAGCTATGCGAATGGATTGAAACTAAAACACCAATGTCAAATCCATTTACAGGAGCATCAACGCAAACAATGAATGCGACTGTTACATATCAGTCAAGTTACACTGATATAATGCTTTACAAATATGAATAAGTACCATCAAATATTATCGAAAATTATTGATAAAGGCAAAGTCCAAACCAATAAAAAAGGATCAATAACGTATTTACTAAACCAAACTTTAGAATTAAAGCCAATTGACTTACTGGAGTTGTTTGAGGGACACTCTGTTGCTAAAAAGAAGCTAAAAGATGAATTAGTATTGTTTATGGCTGGTGAACGCTCTACAGAGGCGTATAGGAATATCGGTGTGAGTTGGTGGGATTATTGCGGTCCAATATTAGTAAATAGTTATCCAACCTATTTTGAGCAATTACCTAAGTTGATTGAAAAAATCAATAAAGAAAAGCGTACATCTAAGAATTATGTATTATTTCTGGGTTCTAACAACACAGAAAGCAATCAACAGCCTTGCCTTAGTTTGATTCAGTTCCAAATAGAAAAAGGTAAACTTATTGTTAGCGCATATCAGCGCTCAAGTGATGCGAGTTTAGGTTTGCCTTCAGATATTTATCATTTGTACTTGATAAGTAAGCAAATCGGTATACAATTGAAGTCGATTACATTGTTTTTAGGTAATGTGCACATCTATGACAACAATATAGACAACACAAAGGAGTTATTGAGTGGTGAGGTGGTTAAATTCAATTTAAACGTTGGTTAATTAGCATTTAAAAAGGCATCACGATTATGTGATGCCTTTGTGTTATATTTGTCTGGAAATCGCACAATTCGTTTTATACTTTTGTACAATTCGTTTTTGCGATTATACTATTGATTAAATAATTATAAAAAAAATAATTAAATACAAATAATAAAGTTGTAAAAAATAGTATCTTATAAATGTTTGTATTAGAAGAAAATACAACAAACAATAAAACGGTTACTACTGTGCTTAAAAATGGTTTAAAAATGTTTTTTTTCATCTATAAATTATAAATTATTTTTAAAATTAGTATCGTCATACCTTTTTGTAAAATTTACTATGCAAAAATAGTAACAATATACATATGACGCAAATAAGTGCAAGAAAATATTTACAAAAAAATAAAAAAATCCCAAAAACCGAATTGGAATTTGGGATTTTAAAGTTGTTTGTTTTTAGACTTCGTAAATCGTAAATCTAAAATCGTACTTTAATATTACATGTACGCTTCAATTGGCGCACAAGAACAAACTAAATTTCTATCACCATACGCTTCATCAACTCGACGAACTGTTGGCCAGAATTTATTTTCAGCAATATACTCTAATGGATAAGCTGCATTTTCTCTTGAATAAGGAAAAACCCATTCGTTTGCTGTAACCATAGCTAAAGTATGGGGAGCGTTTTTCAATATATTTTGAGCATCGTCTTTAGTTGATGCTGCAATTTCTTTACGAATAGAAATCATCGCGTCGCAAAAACGATCTAATTCAGCTAAATCTTCTGATTCAGTTGGTTCAATCATTAAAGTTCCAGCAACTGGGAAAGAAACCGTTGGTGCGTGGAATCCATAATCCATTAAACGTTTAGCGATATCTGTTACTTTGATTCCGTTATCTTCAAAAGCACGACAATCTAAAATCATTTCGTGAGCCGCTCTTCCCATTTCTCCAGAATATAAAACTGGATAATGTGCTTCTAAACGCGCTTTCATATAATTCGCATTTAAAATAGCGTGTTTCGTAGAGTTTGTTAAGCCTTCTGCGCCTAACATACAAATGTAACCGTAAGAAATTAAGCAAACTAAAGCCGAACCATAAGGAGCAGCAGAAATAGCTGTAATCGCTTGGTCACCACCTACTTTAATAACAGGGTTTGTTGGTAAAAACGGAACTAATTTATCGTTCACACAAATTGGTCCAACACCTGGTCCACCACCACCGTGAGGTATAGCGAAGGTTTTGTGTAAGTTTAAGTGACAAACGTCAGCACCAATTGTAGCTGGATTAGTTAATCCAACTTGTGCATTCATGTTCGCACCATCCATATATACTAATCCACCATTTTCGTGAATGATGTCTGTAATTTCGATAATTGAACTTTCAAAAACACCGTGAGTTGAAGGATAGGTTACCATTAAAGCAGATAAATTATCTTTATGTAAGATAGCTTTTTCTCTTAAATCTTCTACATCAATATTTCCTTCTGGAGTTGTTTTTGTAACGATAATGTCCATTCCAGCCATAGCTGCAGAAGCCGGATTGGTTCCGTGAGCAGAAGAAGGAATTAAACAAACCGTTCTGTGATCATCTCCACGAGATAAATGATACGCACGAATAGCCATTAATCCAGCGTATTCACCTTGCGCACCAGAGTTAGGTTGTAAAGTTGTGCCTGTAAAACCAGTAACTACATTTAATTGTTGTTCTAATTTTTTAAGCATAGTAATATAACCTTCCGCTTGTTCGATAGGAGCAAAAGGGTGCATGTTGTTCCAATTTGCCATAGATAAAGGCAACATTTCGGCAGCAGCATTTAATTTCATCGTACAAGAACCTAAAGAAATCATCGAATGATTTAACGATAAATCTTTACGTTCTAATTTTTTGATATAACGCATCAATTGACTTTCAGAATGATGATTGTTGAATACATCATGTTGTAAGAAAGTTGACGTTCTTTCTAAGTTTTCAGTAATTCTTCCAGAAGGTAAAAGGATTTTTACAGGTGTAAATTCTTTTCCAGTTGCTTCTGCGAAAATTCCAATAATTTGGTTGATGTCGTTAATTGAAGTCGTTTCGTTGAATGAAATCGAAATCGTTTCTGCATCTACATAAAAGAAATTTACTTCATTTCTTTCGGCAATCGCTTTTACTTTAGTAGCATCTGCTTTTACTAAAATCGTATCGAAGAAAGAGGTATTTGTTTGGTAAACTCCTAATTTATTTAATTCTTCAGCCGTTGTGTTGGCAGAAGCGTGTACTTTATTTGCAATATATTTTAATCCTTTTGGTCCGTGATAAACCGCATACATTCCAGCCATAACCGCTAATAAAACCTGAGCAGTACAAATGTTTGAAGTTGCTTTTTCACGTTTAATATGTTGTTCACGAGTTCCTAATGCCATACGTAAGGCACGGTTTCCGTTTACATCAATTGAAACACCAATAATTCTTCCTGGCATCGAACGTTTGTATTCGTCTTTTGTAGCGAAGAAAGCGGCGTGAGGTCCACCGTAACCCATTGGAATTCCAAAACGTTGCGTCGTACCAACTACAACAGCAGCACCCATTTCACCTGGAGATTTTAATTTAGCTAAAGATAAAATATCTGCGGCAACAGCTACTTTAATTTCATTTTCTGCCGCTTTTGCGATAAATGAAGTATAATCGTTTGCTTGACCATATTTTCCTGGATATTGTAAGATGGCTCCGAAAAATTCTTTAGAGAAATCGAAAGTTTCATGATTTCCAACTACTAATTCTATTTTAAGTGGCGTAGAACGCGTTTGTAAAACAGAAAGTGTTTGTGGTAATATTTCTTCTGAAACGAAAAATTTCGTTACGTTGTTTTTCTTTTGATCACGAGAACGCACATCGAATAATAAAGCCATTGCTTCCGCAGCAGCAGTAGATTCGTCTAACAAAGAAGCATTAGCAATTTCCATTCCCGTTAATTCGATAACTGTAGTTTGAAAATTTAAAATGGCTTCTAAACGACCTTGAGCAATTTCTGCTTGATAAGGCGTGTAAGCAGTATACCAACCTGGGTTTTCAAAAATATTTCTTTGAATAACTGCAGGAACAATTGCTGGGTTGTATCCTAAACCAATATATGATTTGAAAACTTTATTCTTTTTACCTAATTCTTGAATATGATTTAAGTATTCATATTCTGTCATTGGTTCGTCTAAATTTAATTCGTTTTTAAGGCGAATATCAGTTGGAATAGTTTCAAAAATTAATTGATCTAGTGAATCAACTCCAATAGTTTGTAACATATGGTTTAGGTCGTTTTCACCAGTTCCTATGTGTCTTAAAGCAAAAGCATCTGTTCTCATTATATATAAAAATAAGTTGTGTTTAAATTTGGATACAAAAGTAATTATTAATCTGTTAAAAATAATCGCTTTTAAACTGAAATTTTGTGATTTTTATCAACTAATAAGGCTTGTTATTAACACTTTGATTATTTTTGTTGAATGGTGATATGGAAGAAAATAGTCGATTTTTACATTAAAAGCAGTTTGCATGTGGCTTTGTCGGCTTTTGCATTGGTTTCCATGACGATGTACTTCTTCAACATATCAGAAAATTTTGAAGTGAAAGCTTTTGCTTTTTTCGGAACTATTGTAGGTTATAATTTTGTAAAATACGATGCGTTGGCAAGGTTAAACAAAATAACAATCAAGAAAGAATTGAGGTTGATTATTCTCCTTAGCATTTTTAGTGCTTTAGCCAGTTTTTATTATTTTTTAAAATTGCAAATTATTACCCAATCTTTAGGAGTTTTTGTTTTTGTATTGTTGTTGCTTTATACTTTGCCGTTTTTTCCAAATAAACGAAATGCTAGAAATTGGAAAGGCATAAAAATTTACATTGTGAGTTTGTGCTGGGTTGGCGTTACCGTAATTCTTCCATTAATTAACGCAAAAGTTGGATTTACATCTGATGTTTTATTACTTAGTATTCAAAGATTTATACTGATTTTTGTATTGGTTTTAATTTTCGAAATCATAGATGTTAATACCGATGATCCACATTTACAAACTGTTCCGCAACAAATTGGAGTAGCAAAAACCAAATTATTAGGCTACGGACTTTTGATTGTTTTGCTTCTTTTAGAATTTTTATACGAAGCGAATCAAGATTATACACCACTGCTATTTAAATTCATAGTTTCAGGTTCCATTGCTTTGTTTTTATCTTTCGCGAATGAAAACAGATCAAGATATTATGCAAGTTTTTGGGTGGAAGCTATTCCGATTTTTTGGTGGTTGATTTTAGTTTTTGTTTACGATTAAACTTGTAGGTTTATTTCTCTGCTAAATTTTTCAAAACCGCATTTCTATGTATGATGAAATTAGTCAAATGATTTTTCAAAAATAGTTTATCGAAAAGTTGGCCGAAAATTCCAAAAGGTGTTTCGTATTCTAAAACATCTGTGACTTCTATATAGTTTTCTTTTTGTTCGAAAAAATGTTGGTGTTTGAAACTTTTAAATTGTCCTTTTAGTTGCTCGTCTACAAAATAAGTGGGGAAATCCATTTCAGAAATAAGACTTTGATGTGTTAAATACACACCAAAATGTTTGCCTTTCCAGGTTACAGTTTCGTTTTTATTTATTAAACCAGATGTAATTCCAGCAATGGCAACTTCCTTAGTTTTACTTGCCGATTGCTGATGAATATCGATATTTCGATTCGTATCGAAAACAGTTTCAATGGATGCAAAATAGTGCGTGGTGATTTTTATGGTTGTCATTTTAATTAAAATTATTGGTAACACAGATTTGCTCAAATTTCACAGATTGGTTTGTGTTTATCTGTGAAATCTGTGTTTAGTTTTTCTGTAATAAATTTTCAAATGTTTTATCTACTGAATCGTACTTAAATGTAAACCCGTTTTCTTGTAAGCGTTTTGGTATTACATTTCTGCTTTTCAAAACCAATTCAGTTTCGGTATTGATTATTTTAGAACCCAATTCTAATAGCCATTCAGGTTGAGAAATACCAAACGACATGCCAACCGTTTTTCGTAATTTCGACATAAAGTCTACGTTTCTAATCGGATTTGGCGACACAATATTGATCTCGTTTTCCAATTTGTTTTCGATAACAAAAGCAACGGCTCTGGCAAAATCTTTTTCGTGAATCCAACTGATAAATTGCTTGCCATTTCCTTGTTTTCCGCCCATTCCTAGTTTTGCTAAAGTTTTTAATGGAATAAATGCACCGCCATTTTTTCCTAAAACTATAGAAGTTCGTAACGCTGTTTTTAAAGTTTTCGGAGTTTTAGTTTCGAAGAACGCTTTTTCCCAACTTTTAGCGATATTCATAGAGAAGTCGTTGCCAATTTCTCCAGTAGTTTCATCCATTTGTTTGTCTAATGAAAAACGATAAATAGTAGAAGTAGAAGAGTTTAACCAATGTTTCGGTGGATTTTCACATTGTAAAACGGTTTCATTTAAAATTTTCGTACTGTCAATTCTAGAGTTATAAATTTCTTGTTTATTTTTTTCGTTGTATCTGCAATCTACAGATTTTCCTGCTAAATTGATTAAAACATCTGTATTTTCCAATTCCAATTCCCAACCAGAAAATGATTTAGCATTCCAATTTACATATTTGATGTTGTTTTTATTTTCAGATTTTCCTCTAGTGAGAATAACAATTTCATCAAAAGAATCTTTGAAATTATCGACTAAAACCTGACCTAAAAATCCGGTACCAGCTGCTATGATAAGTTTTTTCATTTTATGTGTTTAATATAATTCCTAGCGCAATAATTCGATATAAAACCCAAGTATACGTTAGGTGTTTTGGTAATTCTACTATTTTGATTCTTCTAGAATGCTCTAAAAACATAATAAAAACTGTGCAGGCAAACCAACCTAAGATTACGATTTCAGGTAATTTTATAATTGAATTCAAAAAAATCATCGGAACCAAAATAAGTGAACCTAAAAGAGAAACGGTCATTAGATTCCCTAAATAATTTAGTACTGTTTTTTTGTCTTTTTTTAGTAAAAATAAACTTTGAAAAACCATTTGCCCAATGGCTAAAATGAATTCTCTTGCGATATTTGATTTTGGTAAATTGCTGAGTAATTCAGAAAAATAAAATAAGGTAAAAGCAGTAAAAACTGTCGCTAAAGTAATATATAAAAATCTATATTTTACATTAAAATCTGGAACACATTCTAGTTTTATTTCAGTTTTTTTCTTACTTGGCATAATTACTTTTCTGTTGTAAGAAATAAAAGAATAGAGTTTTTTAAGTAGAAAATTTATCAGTTTCCAATTTCCGACTTTTTCCATCCAAGGAAATGAAAAACCAATCACTTTTAACAAACTGTCAATGCCATAAAGAACGGTTTTATTTTCATTATCAACCAAAGCAATTTCATTAGAAGCGCGTTGTACATCAATAAAATTTTGTTCTTCTTCCGTTAATTGACAATAGGGTTTTTTACCGTTTTCGTCTAACATTCCAGTTGTGATAAACCCTTTTGTATACACTCGGCAAAGTGGACAATCTTCGTCGTAAAGTAAAGTTTGGTTTTTTAGCGTTTTCATTTTTTATGTTTTCAACTCCGACAGGTTTTTAAACGCTGTCGGAGCTAGGATTTAATTTATCCGTTAAATACAATTCTTTGTTCCACTTGTGCTTGGCTTGCTTTGCGTTTTCCTCTGAAAAAGAAATATAAGTTTAAGAATAACATGATTCCTAAATAGATAGCAAATCCACCAATTTTATAACTTAAGGCTTCAATTAAACTTTGATAATCGTCTTTGTAAATGGTCATTTCTAAAATCATCAAAGCAAAACCCAAATTAAGTAAATAAAATCCGGTTTCAAATAATTTATTGGTCGCAGTTGCGATTTCTTCTCGACCTTTAAAAATATCTAACATGAATATTTTACTGTTTTTGAATAAGGTTTTACTCACATAATAAGTTAAAAATAAAGCAATTGGTAAGTAAATGGCGTATCCGACTAAAATTTTTGTAGTTTCCATAATGTTGAATGTTTAAATTAATTTTTTAATGTATTTAGTTAATAAAATGATATTGATATAATGCATAAATCCGATAGTAAGAATGATGATTGCTGATTTGGTGGCAATGATTTCAATAAGTTGATTAATGGATTGAATTTTTTCCCATGAAATGATCGTCATCGCACAATAACCCAAATTCAATAAATAATAACCAATTAAGAGTGTTTTGTTTATTTGATGACACAATTCTTCATGATTCGGAATCAATTGTGATACAAATATATTTCCGTTATCGTAGCATAATTTTCCAACTTTGATGATGATTACGCTGGTTAGACTTAGATAGATAATATATCCGATGATGTTGAGGTTCATAAATAAAGTTTTTTATAAATTATTAGTGAAAAGTAAGCGGCTATAATTAATGGGATTGGAAATAAGATACATGTTATAATGTCCAAATAATTGATTCGTACATTTATAAACCATAATAAGAAAAATAGAATTACAGCAATAATATAAATTATTAAATACTTGTTTTTTGAATTTTTGTATAAAAGAAACAATCCTAAAAGTACTTGAATTAAACCTGTTAGCATGGTTGAAAATAATGCATATCCTATGAAGTTTTGTCCAGGATCATTTATTATTAATCCAATAAGTAGTAATGTTAGTGGTAAACCAATTGCGAACGTATTTATATACTTAAAGAGTTTCATAATTCTTTTTATTTTTAAACTTTCAGAAAAAAAATGAAAGTTTTATTTAAATTTTTTTATTTCAAATTGTTATTTCATAAACTTGACTAAAATCTGCGCCAACCAATTGTCTTTGTATTCTGTGATTTTATCTAAAACGTTATCTGCTTTTAGTACGAAATCGTATAATTTTTTGGTTTGCTCTACGAAATGCTTTTCTTCAGAAGTGGCATTGGCAGAAATTGAAGAAACTTCTTTTAATACTTTTAATGCGGGTTTGATTTCTCTTTTACTTCTTTCTCTTGAGATTTTTACGGCTAATTCGTCCAAGTCTTTTTCGGCGGTGAAAAATTCTCTTCTTTCTCCAGCTTTGTATTCTTTATATACGATTCCCCAATCCATTAATGCACGAATATTCATACTAGCATTACCGCGTGAAATTTGTAATTCTTCCATAATCTCTTCCATAGAAATCGCTTCGCTAGAAACCATTAACAAAGCATGAATTTGCGCCATGGTTTTGTTAATTCCCCATTGAGAACCTAAGGCGCCCCAAGTTTGTACGAATTTATTTTTAGCTTCTTTGAATTCCATTTTATGGTGTATCTTATTTATGATACAAAGATATATAAAAGTTTTTAAACTTTCAAAAAAAAATGAAAGTTTGTTTTTCAAAGTTGTTTTTTTATTTAAAATTTATTTGTTAATATTGCAAACCAAATTTACTTTAACCATGAAAATTAACTACCTAAAAACCATTGGTTTGGCGTTGTTTTTGTCTTCGTCAATGTATTCTCAAAAGAATGAGAAATACAATGGAGATAATGCCTTCCAAAAAACAGTCAACTTAAACGGGTTTTACTCAACTGAAAACGCAATTAAAGAATTCTCGAAGTTATATTCTTTGAGCAACTTAAATTCGTTCGTACCTAAAAAATCAACTTCAGATGAAGCGGGTTTTACACATAAAAGATTTCAACAATTTTTTAATGGAATTAAAGTTGAATTCGGAACTTTAATTACTCATATGAAAGATGGAAATGTTATTTCTGTCAATGGAGAATTATATAATGCCGAAGGATTAAATTTAAATGCAACATTAACTAATTCTGAAGCGTTTAACAAAGCAACAAATTTTGTAAATGCTCAAACTTATTTATGGGATGACATAGTTTCAGCTGAAGCAATGAACTACACAAAGCCTACTGGTGAATTGGTAGTTTTTCCATTAGTAAATAAAGGAGAAGTGAGATTGGCTTATAAATTTGATATCTATGCTAAGGCACCAATTTCTAGAGATGAAATTTTTGTAGATGCTACTACAGGTGAGATTTTATATAAAAATCCAATTATCAAACACGTATCACATTTAGTTTCAGATTATGAAATTGAACAAAATGCAAAAAAGTTTGAAAAAATTGCATTAAATAAAGAGAATGCTCTTTTTACTCCATTTGTGGCAGGAAGTGCAGCTACAAGATACAGCGGAACTAGAACAATTGAGACAACGCAAACTACACCAACTACTTTTGTTTTAAATGATGCAACAAGAGGAAGTGGTATTGTTACTTACAATTCGAATAGAGCACCTAGTTATGCTTTAACTAATTTTTCAAACACTACCAATACTTGGAATACAGGTAATTATGCTACCGCATCATCTACGAAAGATAATGCTGCTTTAGATGCGCATTGGGGTGCAGAAATGACTTATGATTTTTGGAAAAATATTTTTAATAGAAACAGTTTTGATGATGCAGGTGCACAAATTAAAAGTTTCGTACACTATGATGATGTAGCTGGTGGAGCTGGTTATTCTAATGCTTTTTGGAATGGAAGTGTTATGACATATGGTGATGGAGGTACAAGACCATTTACGGCTTTAGATGTTTGTGGACATGAAATTGGTCATGCTGTTTGTACGTATACCGCTAACTTAGCGTATCAAAATCAATCTGGCGGTATGAATGAAGGTTTGTCAGATATTTGGGGTGTTTGTATTGAGCAATATGGTAGAAACGGAAATTTAAATTCTGGTGTTGATACAGCTTCTCCAGGTTCATCAGCACTTTGGAAAATTGGAGAGGATCTTTCTTCAACTGGAAATGCTTTGCGTTCTATGAGTTATCCAACAATAAAAGGAAATCCTGATACCTATAAAGGGACAAATTGGACAACTACTGCAGATGACGGAACATGTACTCCAAGTCAAGCTAATGATAACTGTGGTGTACATAATAATAGTGGGGTTTTAAATCATTGGTATTATATATTAACTGCAGGAAAAACAGGTACAAATAACGCTCCAGCATCATTTGGTGGGCCTTTTGCATATAACGTAACAGGAATCGGAATGGCAAAATCTTCTCAAATTACGTATTATGCGGAAAGAGATTATTTAACATCTAATGCTACATATATGGATATGCGTAATGCAACAATTGCTGTCGCAAGTTCATTATATTGTGCCACTAGTCCGGAAGTGCAAGCTGTAACAAAAGCTTGGAAAGCGGTAAATGTTGGTACAGATTATGTAGGATATGCAAACGATGTTGCTTTAAAATCTATCGCTGGTGGAAATGTAAATATTGCTTGTGGTGCCGCATATAATCCAAGTATTGTAATAGAAAACTCGGGAACTAATGTGATTACAAGTGCTACTATTTCATATAACATTGATGGAGGAACTAACTCAAATATTAATTGGACAGGTACATTATCAAATTGTGCCGTACAAAGTGTTAATATTCCAATATCTGGTTTAACAAGAGGAACACATGTTTTAAATGTAACTTCAACAATTACTAGTGATGGAAATGCAACAAATAATACTAAATCAATATTGATTATTGTAAATGATGCAGGAACAGTAAATGTTATCAATACTTTTAATACTGCTACTGATGTTTTAGTTTCAATTGATGAAAATGGGAAAACAAATTCATTATGGCAACGAGGAACTGTAAATAAAGCTTTATTAACAAATGCGGTTGCAGGATCAAATGTTTACGCTACTAAATTAACAGGTAATTATCCTGATGCAACTACTGCATATTTAGTTTCACAATGTTATAATATTGCAACTCTTTCTAGTCCAACTGTAAGTTTTGATATGGCTTTTGATTTAGAATCAAATTGGGATATTATTTATTTTGAATATTCTACTAATTCAGGTGCAACTTGGAATGTTTTAGGAACTTCTGCAGACGCAAACTGGTACAATAGTTCAAGATTACCAAATGGTACAGATTGTTTTAATTGTATAGGTAAACAATGGACTGGAGATTACGCAACTGCTCCAAGTGGCGGAAACGGTATGGATGGAAATAAAAGAACGTATACACATTCACTTAGTGATTTAAGTACCGCTACTAATGCGATATTTAGATTTACTTTTATGTCAGACGATGGAGCCAATCAAGAAGGAGTGATGATTGATAATTTTGTTGTTCAAGGAACGCTTTCTGCACAATCTAATCAAATTGATGGGTTTGTATTATATCCTAATCCAACAAAAGGCAAATTAAATATTTCATTACCAACATCTGACAATGTAGCTGTTGAATTATTCGATTTAAGAGGAAGATCAATTTATCAAAACAATTTTGAATCACAAGGAACTTTATTTACTAAAGAACTTGATTTCTCTACAACACAAGCTGGAGTTTACATTTTGAATGTGAAAACAGAAGGAAAACAAATCTCAAAAAGAATTATTATTGAATAAATAATTTTAAAGTATAAAAAAATCCTGTTTCGAAATTCGGAACAGGATTTTTTATTTGTAAATGTTGTTAATTATATCAACCCAGCTCGTTTCAATAAAGCATCTGGTTTAGGTTCTTGACCTCTAAATCTCTTATATAAAGTCATTGGATGATCGGTTCCGCCTTTTGATAATACATTATCTTTAAATTTGGTAGCGACTTCTTTATTGAAAATTCCATTTTCTTGGAAATACGCAAACGCATCGGCATCTAAAACCTCTGCCCACTTATAACTGTAATATCCTGAAGAATAACCGCCTTGGAAAATATGTGAAAACGAAACACTCATACAGTTTTCGGCAACATCTGGAAATAATGACGTGTCGCCCATAGCTTGTTTTTCAAACGCTTTTACATTTTCAATAACTTGATTTTTTCCGTGGTATTCCATATCTAATAAACCAAAACTCAATTGACGCAATGTTGCCATTCCTTCTAGGAAACTCGCCGATTCTTTGATTTTTTCGACATATTCTTGTGGAATGATTTCACCTGTTTCGTAATGTTTTGCAAATAAAGCTAACGCTTCTGGTTCGTAACACCAGTTTTCCATCACTTGAGAAGGTAATTCTACAAAATCCCAAAAAACAGAAGTTCCAGAAAGGCTAGGGTAGGTGGTATTCGCTAACATGCCGTGTAATCCATGACCAAACTCGTGAAACAATGTCGTTACTTCATTAAACGTTAATAATGATGGTTTCGTTGCTGTTGGTGGAGTGAAATTGCACACATTGGAAACATGTGGTCTTTCGTTGTTTCCTTCTTTAATATATTGTGGTTTGAAAGATGTCATCCAAGCTCCATTTCTTTTTCCTTTTCTTGGGAAGAAATCGGTGTAAAAAATCGCCACTAAGTTTTTATTTTCATCTAAAACTTCAAAAGTTTGCACATCTGCATGGTATTTATCAATATCGAAAACTTCGTTGAATGTAATTCCGAATAATTTTTCTGCAATTGTAAACGCACCATTTAAAACGTTTTCTAATTTGAAATAGGGTTTTAAAACTTCATCATCCAAATTGAATAATTTTTGCTTCAATTTTTCCGAATAATAGGCAGAATCCCATTTTTCTAAGTTTTCAATTCCGTCTAATTCTTTTGCGAAAGCGGCTAATTGTTCAAATTCTTTTTTAGCAGCTGGCTTGGCTTTTTCTAAAATATCATTCAAAAATGATAACACTTTAGTTGGATTTTGAGCCATTCGTTCTTCTAAAATAAAATGGGCATGCGTTTCATAACCTAATAAATTAGCACGTTCATGTCGAAGCGCGACAATTTTTTTGGTAATTTCTTCGTTATTGTATTCGTTATTTTGAAAAGCTTTTTTACCGTAAGAAATCGCCATGTATTTACGTAACTCTCTATTTTCAATATAAGTGACAAACGGAATATAACTTGGAAAGTCTAAAGTAAACATCCAACCTGTTTCATTTTTCGATTTGGCTAAATCGGCAGCAGCTTCTTTCGCACCATCTGGTAAACCTTTTAAATCCGATTCATTGGTAAGGTGCAATTGAAAATTATTGGTTTCTGCTAACGTATTTTCACCAAAAGTTAGTTGTAATTTGGCTAATTCGGTGTCGATTTCGCGTAAACGTGTTTTTTTATCTTCCGAAAGTAACGCTCCATTTCGAGCAAAACCTTTATATTTTTTATCTAATAAAGTAGCTTGTTCAGTTGTCAGATCTAAATTCGCTCTGTTTTCATAAATCGTTTTGACTCTTTTAAACAACTCTTCATTTAAAGCAATATCGTTTCCGAATTCAGTAATTATAGGTGTTACTTCTTGTGCGATTTTTTGCATATCATCAGAAGTTTCTGCCGAATTCAAATTAAAAAAAATACTTGATAATCTGTCTAATGATTCTCCTGAAAAATCTAAGGCTTCAATTGTGTTTTCAAACGTTGGATTTTCAGTTGAATGGATAATAGTGTCAATTTCTAAACGAGCTTTTTCGATGTTCTTAAGAAAAGCGGGTAGGTAGTCTTCCGTTTTTAGTATTGAAAAAGGTGCGGTATTGTGTTTTGTGTTGAATTTTTGAGTTAAAACTGACATATGTATATGTTTTAAGTAATTTCTTTGATTTTTTTATGATTTCGGAAGCCCTTATTTTATTGGGGTTTTGAAAATAATTCAATATTTTAACAAAAATAACCGATGAAATGCTTGTTTTTGCCGACAAAGCGTATATCTTTGTAAAAGAAATAAAGCGAAATATCGCCCTTTTTTCCCCAAAAGAGAATTTTTTTTATAGTTGTCACTTAATTGTGAATAGATTTTTGGCCCCAACTTAGTGATAAGTCGGGGTTTTTTATTTCTTCAAGTTTTCTGAAGCTTTTAAAACCGTATCGCGTAAGCCTTCTTTGTAAAAAATAATTTTATCCAACACACATTTATCAGTACTTCCGATAATTTGAGCCGCTAAAATTCCAGCGTTTTTCGCACCATTTAAAGCTACTGTTGCCACTGGAACACCACCTGGCATTTGTAGAATGGATAATACAGAATCCCAACCATCAATAGAATTGCTAGATTTTACAGGCACTCCAATTACAGGAAGTGGACTCATTGAAGCGACCATACCAGGTAAATGTGCCGCGCCACCAGCTCCAGCAATAATTACTGAAATACCACGAGTGTGTGCGTTTTTACTAAAATCGAATAATTTTTCTGGCGTTCTGTGTGCAGAAACAATATCAACTTCAATTTCAATATCAAATCCTTTTAAAATGTCTATGGCTTCTTGCATGACCGGCAAATCCGAAATGCTTCCCATTATGATGGCTACTTTGCTCATTTATTGTTATTTTTAGTTTGTTGTTTATAGTTGATAAAAGCTATAATAATAAAACAGATTATAAAATTGTATATTATGTTAATGAAATGTACACCATGTAATAAGGTTCGTTCATTACATTCGCCTCTAACTTCAAATTGATAGTACATTTTAAATGGAAAACCAATTGTTAAATTTGGAGATATACTATTAAGTCTTGAATTAATCATCGAATATGATAATGATAAAAAAGAAATCACACAAAATAGAATTGTGGAATAAAAACTAATTTTTATAACTTTTTTAATCATTTTCAAATTGGCATATTTTCAAATTGACTTATTGACACATTAAGAAATCACTCTAATACTATTCTTCACTTCTTCGGCAATTTTTCTGGCTTCCATCATGTCTTCATTTACGATAGTGACGTGTCCCATTTTTCTGAATGGTCGCGTTTCTTTTTTACCGTAAATATGAGGTGTTACACCATCAATAGCCATGATTTTTTCAATATTTTCGTAAATAACCGGACCAGAAAAACCTTCTTCTCCCACCAAATTTACCATAATTCCAGCGACTTTACTATCGGTATTTCCTAAAGGTAAGTTTAAAACCGAACGCAAATGGTTTTCAAATTGCGAAGTATAACTCGCTTCAATCGTGTGATGTCCTGAATTATGTGGTCTTGGCGCTACTTCATTCACTAAAATATCGTCTGATTCTGTTTGAAACATTTCTACAGCTAATAATCCAACATGATTGAAAGCTTGTGAAACTTGTAAAGCCGTTTCAATAGCTAATTGTGCTACTTTTTCATCAATTCTAGCTGGGCAAATTACATATTCCACTTGATTCGCTTCTGGATGAAATTCCATTTCCACAACGGGATAGGTTTTTACATCGCCATTTGCATTTCTGACAACGATAACGGCTAATTCATTTTTGAACGGAACCATTTCTTCTGCAATACATTCTACATCTGGTAAATTATGCAAATCTATCGTAGAACGACAAATTTTCACACCATTTCCATCGTATCCAAATTGAGCGCATTTCCAAACGAAAGGAAATTCTAATTCGTCTTTTTCTAAGGATTTTTTCAAATCATTTAAATCAACAAATCGTTGGTGTTTTGATGTTGGAATATTGTTTTCCACATAAAAATCTTTCTGTTTTCCTTTATTTTGAATTAATCGCAACGTTTTTGGCGAAGGAAAAACAATATGACCTTCTTCTTCCAATTTATCTAAAGCGTCTAAATTTACATTTTCAATTTCAATCGTTATGGCATGACACATTTTACCAAATTGATAAACAGTTTCATAATCCATTAAACTTCCTGTAAAAAATTTATTCGCGCCAAATTGAGCTGGTGCTTCGTTACTTGGGTCTAAAACAAGAGTGGTGATGTCGAATTTGCGGGTTTCGGTAAGTAGCATTTTGCCTAATTGGCCGCCGCCTAAAATTCCTAATTTAAAATCTGAAGAAAAATAATTCATTTCGTCGTTGTTGTTTTTTTATTTGTCTCATGCAGTCGCTTCGCTCGAGTCATTAGTTGTTATTGTTGTGTTTGCGCAAAGATACTAATTTGAATTTGTTTCGCCAATGGCATTTATTTTAGTTTCTTTAAAATATCTCTTGCTGCTGCTTTGTAGGCTGCGGAATGATTGGGGTAATCTTGTGAGAGTATGGTTTTTAATTCTTCATGAATCCAAGTGTGTTTTTTGCTGAAATTGTATAAAGCTCTCATGGAATAGGCTTTTGCAGCTACTTTTTCATCTTGGATTAGCCAATCTAAACAAGTTTCAATAATTTTGATTTCTTGGTTTTCGGAAAGTTGTATGGTTTTCGATTTGGATAAAAACAGACATATTTTAGAAACCGGTCGAATTGCAGAATCATTTTTGTAAAAGGGAATCTTTGCTATAAAATCGTCTAAAAAAGGAAGAATAAGTTCTAGTTTTAGTTCGGAAATTAATTCTAAACTCCAACAGGCTTTATGATGAATTTTATCATTTTCGTCCAACGCAATTTCCATTAAAAATTTAAGTTTTTCTGGATTTTGAATTACATAATCGCGAATAAATTCTCGATTTAATCGGTGCGCTGTACTTTCTTCAATAAGTTTGTAAAAAGCTGTGTTCATAGGTGTAAAAATAATCATTTTTTAAAAAAAGCACTATTTATATTTTTATATGTTCAATAGTTTGTAAATTTGCCGTTTATTTTAATTATCACAACACAATGATTAATATAGTTTTATTCGGAAAACCGGGCGCTGGTAAAGGAACTCAGGCGGAATTTTTAAAAGAGAAATACACATTAACACATTTATCAACTGGCGATATTTTTAGATTTAACATCAAAAATGAAACAGAATTAGGTTGTTTAGCAAAAACCTACATGGATAAAGGAGATTTAGTTCCGGATTCTGTAACCATTCAAATGTTACAAAGTGAAGTTGAGAAAAATCCAGAATCTAAAGGGTTTTTGTTTGATGGATTTCCAAGAACAATTGCACAGGCGGAAGCTTTGGATGCTTTTTTAAATTCTAAAAATGATGCCATTACAGCAACTGTTGCTTTAGAAGCAGATGATGAAATTTTAGTAAAACGTTTGTTAGAAAGAGGTAAAACTTCTGGAAGACCAGACGATCAAGATGAAGAAAAAATAAGAAATAGATACCAAGAATATAACGAAAAAACCGCACCGTTAATGGAGTATTACAAGGCTCAAGGTAAGTTTTTTGCTGTTAATGGAATTGGTACAATTGAAGAAATTACAGAACGATTAAGTACAATAATCGATAAATTTTAAGTACATTGCATTTAATTCAACTATATAAAAATTGGAAATAGTCATAATATTCTTGTTGATACTACTCAATGGAATTTTCTCCATGTCAGAGATCGCACTCATATCAGCAAGAAAAAACAGGTTAGAAACCGCTGCCAAAAAAGGCAACACGAGTGCAAAAACAGCTTTAGATTTAGCTAATTCACCAAACAAATTTTTGTCTACGGTGCAAATCGGTATTACCTTAATTGGTATTTTAACTGGTATCTATTCTGGAGCAAAAATCACAACGGATGTAGAAAACTTTTTCTTATCTTATACTTTAACTTTTCCCTATGCACATAGTCTAGCTGTTGGTTTAGTAGTAGTTGTATTAACTTTCTTTTCTCTTGTTTTTGGAGAATTATTACCGAAAAGAATTGGTTTAAATCATCCTGAGGCTATTGCGAAAGCTGTTGCTGTTCCGATGAAAGTAGTTTCAATTGTTACGGCACCATTCATTTGGTTGTTAACTGTTTCTACAGATGGAATTTTAAAAATTCTGAATATCAAACCAACAGCTGATGGTAAAGTTACCGAAGAAGAAATTAAAGCTATTATTAAAGAAGGAACCGAAGTAGGTGAAGTTCAGGAAATTGAACAAGACATTGTGGAACGTGTTTTTCATATTGGTGACCGAAAAGTTAATTCTTTAATGACACACAGAAAAAGCATTGTTTATTTGGCTTTAGACGAAAGTTACGAAGAATTAAAAACAAAAATATTAAACGAATTACACTCTGTTTATCCTGTTTGTAGTGAAAATTTAGATGAAGTTATTGGTGTAGTATTATTAAAAGATTTATTTGCGAATATTGAAAAAGGCGATTTCGATTTGCAAAAAATCATGATTGATCCAGTTTATTTTATTGAACATACTTCGGCATATAAAGCCTTAGAGAATTTCAAAAAATCAAAAGTTCATTATGCTTTAGTAACAGATGAATACGGAATTTTTCAAGGAATTATTACTTTAAATGATATTTTAGAAGCGTTAGTGGGCGATGCTGCCGATTTTTACGATGAAGAATTTCAATTAGTAGTCAGAGAAGATGGAAGTTGGTTAGTAGATGGACATTATTCCTTACACGATTTTATGACGTATTTCGATTTAGATGATATGCTAAACGATTATGAAGTAACCACTGTGAGCGGCTTAATGATTACCGAATTAGGAAGTATTCCGAAACAAGGTGAAAAATTAATATGGAATAAATTAGAGTTTGAAGTAATGGATATGGATGGTGTTAAGATTGATAAAATTCTAATAAAAGCAATTACAGAATAATTTTTTTTAAAACATAAATGAAACAGCTTGAAATGGATAACATTCTGAGCTGTTTTTTCTATTTAAATAAATAAGGTAAAAAACGTATCTTTGCCAAATAAATATAATTAAAGAATAAAAATAGTTTGAATGCCAGTTTCATATAAAAGATGAAAACTGAAAAATTTAAACTGAAAACAAAATAAAATGACAGAAGGAAATTTCGTAGACTACGTAAAAATATATGTTGCATCTGGTAAAGGCGGGAAGGGTTCTTCTCACTTACATAGAGAAAAATTTATTGAAAAAGGTGGTCCAGATGGTGGAGACGGTGGTCGTGGTGGTCATGTAGTTATTAGAGGAAGTAAAAATTTGTGGACTTTATTCCATTTAAAATTTTTACGTCATGTGAAATCAGGTCACGGTGGTGATGGAGGAAGCAGTAGAAGTACAGGTCATGATGGTGAAGATAAATTTATTGAAGTTCCATTAGGAACTGTGGTAAAAGATAAAGAAACGGGTGAAATTTTATTCGAAATCACAGATGATGGAGAAACTAAAATTTTAGCTCGTGGTGGAAAAGGTGGCTTAGGAAACTGGAATTTCAGAAGTTCTACTAACCAAACACCTCGTTATGCACAACCTGGAATTCCTGGTGAAGAAGTGGACGTAATTTTAGAATTAAAAGTACTAGCAGATGTTGGTTTAGTAGGATTTCCAAATGCTGGAAAATCGACTTTATTATCTGTATTAACATCGGCTAAACCAAAAATTGCAGATTATGCTTTTACAACTTTAAAACCAAACTTAGGAATTGTAGCTTACCGTGATTTTCAATCCTTCGTAATTGCTGATATTCCTGGAATTATTGAAGGCGCTGCTGAAGGTAAAGGTTTAGGGCATTATTTCTTACGTCATATCGAAAGAAATTCAACTTTATTGTTTTTAGTTCCTGCAGATGCTGATGATATTAAAAAGGAATACGAAATTCTTTTAGACGAATTAAGACGTTACAATCCTGAAATGTTAGATAAAGACAGGTTGTTAGTAATTTCTAAATGTGATATGTTAGATGAAGAATTGCAGCAAGAAATGAAGCAACAATTAGATAAAGAACTTAAAGGTCTTGATTATATGTTTATCTCTTCTGTGGCACAACAAGGTTTAACAGAATTGAAAGACAAATTGTGGAAAATGTTAAATATATAACTTTTAACAATCTATTTTTTATATTTAAAAAGCGTCCTGATTTTCAGAGCGCTTTTTTTTTAAATCAAAAGTTAAAATTTACCTATCTGCTTTTATTGATTACTTAAATTTTTGATTGTTTTTTAAATTTAAAGTATATTCGCATCACAAATAACAAACTATTTTACGAAATCTGTAAATTCAGGTTTTAAAATTTAAACTTAACAAATTATGAAAAAATTTATTGTATCCTTAGTGGCTGCATTTATGCTAATTCCATTTAGTGTAAAGGCTGACGAAGGAATGTGGTTTTTAATGTTCATTGAAAGACTAAACCACCGCGATATGCAAAAAATGGGGTTACAATTAACGCCACAAGAAATTTACAGTATTAACAATCACAGTTTAAAAGATGCCATTGTGCAATTTAATGGAGGTTGTACTGCGGAATTAATTTCTAAAGACGGATTAGTATTAACAAATCACCACTGTGGTTATGATGCGATTGCCGAATTATCTTCTGCAGAAAAAAACTATTTAAAAGATGGTTATTGGGCAGCAAACAGAAAAGAAGAATTAAAACCTTCTAGTTTATTCGTGCGTTTCTTCGTTCGTATGGACGATTGTTCAAAAAGAATTTTATCTGTTGTCAACCCAAGTATGAGTGAAGCAGACAGAGAAAAAGCAATCAATCAAGAAATTGCAAAAATCGAAAAAGAAAACAATGAAGGTGGAAAATATACCGTTTCTGTTCGTCCATTTTTCCAAGGAAATGAATACTATTATTTCGTTTACCAAGATTATAAAGATGTTCGTTTAGTTGGAACACCTCCAGAAAGTTTAGGAAAATTTGGTGGAGATACAGACAACTGGGAATGGCCACGTCATACTGCAGATTTTTCTATGTTCAGAATTTATGCTGATGCGAATGGTAATCCAGCAGACTATTCAGCTAACAATGTGCCTTTAAAACCAAAACACCACTTACCAGTTAATTTAGGTGGCGTAAAAGAAAATGATTTCGCTATGATTTTAGGTTATCCAGGTCGTACCAACCGTTGGATGCCAGCAGGTGGAATTGAGCAAAACGTAAAATTTGCTTATCCAGCTTGGGTAGAAGGTTCTAAAACAGGAATGGACAACATGAAAAAATACATGGTGCAATCTGATGCTTTAAACTTAATTTATGCTTCAAAATTTGCAGGAGTTGCTAACTACTGGAAAAACCGTCAAGGTATGATTGATGCGTTAACTAAATTTGGTACAGCTAAATCTAAAGCTGCTCAAGAAGCTAAATTTAACAAATGGGCGAATCAACCAGCTAACAAAGCAAAATATGGAAATGTTGTAGCTACAATTAATAAATTTTATGGAATGACGAATGAAAAATCTCGTCACGATAACTATTTACAACAATTATTCAGAACGTCTGCTTTCGGAACTGTAAGCAGAACTTTAGGAAAACAATTAGAAAATTATGCTAAAGCTGATGCTACAAAGCGTACTGAAATGGCTCCAGCTATTTTAGAACAAGCTAATGAAATGTTTAAAGAATTACACATTCCTGCAGAAAAAGACATCTTAGCGGCTCAATTAAGTTTATATGCTAAAAAAGCGGGTTATACTTTAGCACCAACAGTTGAAAAATTAGCTAAGGAAAACAATGGTAATTTTACTAAATATGTAAACGCTGCTTTCGATTTAAGTATTTTTACTTCTGTAGATAGAATCAAAGCGTTCTTAGATTTACCAAGTGAAGCTATGTTAACAAATGACCCTTTATATGCGTTATCTACTGATTTAACTGCACATATTGGTAAAAGAAGTGACGAGTTAATGAAAGCTCAAAACGATTTCGGAGCATCTTTCCGTTTATTAGTGGAAGGTTTAAGAGAATCTAAAATTGGTACAACTTTATATCCAGATGCAAATTCAACATTACGTTTATCATACGGAAAAGTTCGTTCTTTACCTGCAGACAAAAGAAATGATGCTACAGTAAACAACTATACAACTTTAGACGGACAAGTTAAAAAATACAAAAAAGACGATTTAGAGTTCGATTTACCTGCAAAAGTTATTAGCATGAACGCTAAAAAAGAATACGGTCGTTATGCAGATAAAGATGGTTCTTTACACGTTTGTTTCTTATCTGATAATGATATTACAGGTGGAAATTCTGGTTCGCCAGTTTTAAACGGAAAAGGAGAATTAATCGGTTTAGCGTTTGATGGAAACATTGAAGCAATGGCTGGTGATGTTATTTTCGATAAAAAACTACAAAGAACAATTAACGTAGATATTCGTTACGTACTTTGGGTAATTGAAAATTTCTCTGGTGCAAAACACATCGTTGATGAAATGACTTTAGTGAAATAATTCACATAAGTTTTAAGAATAAAAAAAGAGTCTCGAGAAATCGGGACTCTTTTTGTTTTATGAAGTTTTTTTGGGCGTTCCCTTTCAGGTCGTGCTGTCCACTATATCTTTTTATTTTATTGCTTTTTTTAACAAAGCAAAAAACAAAAAGGATGCCGTTCCCATCACTAACGCAAATCCAGTTTTCTATAGAATAGTAGAATAACGAATTTTCTTTTGAAACTACTTGCCCTAGCCCAGATTGTAGTGGAAAACATTTTGGTTCCGCTTTTTTAGCTTTTTTAGTTGTAAAACGCGACCAAAGAAGCGCTTTTACAACTTTTAAAACCTTAAAGCGGAACCAAAATTTTGTAATGGAAAGCTGGAATTAGCTACAAATTATCAATCTCTTCTTGAACAATTTCCCAATCCGATAATAGTTTATCTAATTCTGCTTTTTTCTTGTTGTAAGCTGTGAAAAAAGAGGCGTTTTCTACATGTTTGTCGTAATTAGATGCCAATTCTTTATCGTCATTTTGAATGTCAATTTCTAATTGCTTAATTTGACTTTCAATTTTAGATAAGCGGTTTAATAACGATTTATTTTTCTTTTGATCTTCGTAAGAAGCTTTAGAAGTGTTGTTTGCCGAAACTTCTTTTTTCTCGATATCTTTTTTCTCTACTTCACGCATGTTTTCCAAGTTGCGTTGTTCTAAGAAATAATTAATATCGCCTAAATATTCTTTGATTTTTTGATCTTTAAATTCGTACACTAAATTCGACATGTCTTGTAAAAAATCTCTATCGTGAGAAACGAGTAGGAGCGTACCTTCATATTTTTGAAGTGCGGCTTTTAATACATTTTTCGATTTAATATCCAAGTGATTCGTTGGCTCATCCATCACCAAAACGTTGATAGGTTGCAATAATAACTTACATAAAGCCAAACGGTTTCGCTCGCCTCCAGAAAGTACTTTTACTTTTTTCTCTACATCATCACCACGGAATAAAAACGATCCCAACATGTCTCGAACTTTCGCACGATTCGTATCCGTTGCCGCTTCTTCCATAGTTTGAAGCAACGTAATTTCACCATCTAAATATTCTGCCTGATTTTGAGCAAAATAACCCACTTGAACATTATGTCCTAATTTAATTTCACCTTCATATTTAAATTCGTTCACAATGGCTTTGATGAACGTCGATTTTCCTTGACCATTCTGACCAACAAATGCAATTTTACTTCCACGTTCCACTAAAAGAGAAATGTCTTTTAAGATGGTTTTGTCGCCGTATGCTTTAGTTACATGTTCGGCTTCAATTACCACTCTTCCTGGAACTTTTGAAACCGGAAACGAAATATTCATGACTGAATTATCGTCTTCATCCACTTCAATACGTTCTACTTTATCTAATTTTTTAATTAAAGATTGCGCCATCGATGCTTTAGAAGCTTTAGCACGGAATTTCTCAATTAATTTTTCTGTTTCTTCAATTTTCTTAGCTTGGTTTTTCTGAGTCGCCAATTGTTTTTCACGAATTTCGTGACGTAATTCTAAATATTGCGAATACGGTTTGTTGAAATCATACGCTTTTCCTAAAGAAATTTCAATCGTACGATTCGTCACATTATCTAAAAACATTTTATCATGCGATACAATTACTACAACGCCAGGATAATTTCGTAAAAAACTTTCTAACCAAATGATACTTTCAATATCCAAGTGATTCGTTGGCTCATCTAAAAGTAAGATGTCATTCGCTTGAAGTAACAGTTTTGCTAATTCAATACGCATACGCCATCCACCAGAAAAGGTTTCGGTTTGATCGTTAAAAACTTCACGTTTGAAACCTAAACCTAATAATATTTTTTCAGTATCACCCACATAATTATAACCACCATGAATTTCATATTGGTGTTGGTAATCACTTAATTGTTGAATTAATTCCGAATACGCTTCACTTTCATAATCCGTTCTAGTAACCAATTGATGATTGATTTCTTCAATCTTCGCTTCGTAAAGTTTGATTTCTTTGAACGCTTGGTACGCTTCTTCTAAAACGGTTCTTCCGGCTTCAAAATCAATATCTTGACGTAAAAATCCAATACGAACTTCTTTTTCAGTGGCAATTTGTCCAGAATCTGGTTTGAAATCACCAGCCAATATTTTTAGCATTGTTGATTTTCCAGCACCATTTTTTCCGACTAAACCCACGCGATCGCCAGCGCCCATTCTAAAGGTTACTTCTTCAAATAAATACGTTCCACCAAAGGAAACAGAAAGATTATGTATATTCAGCATGTTTTTTTTCTAATAGTCTGCAAAAGTACTACTCTTATCTTACCTTTGCATTAAAATTATTGAAATGTTTGGTAAAGGTTCTAAAATTTATGCGATGATAACTGGTTGTTGTCCAAAATGTCACGAGGAAAGTATGTATTTTGATGGAAATCCATTTAATTTAAACAAAGTTTATGCTATGCACGAAAAATGCACGCAATGTGGATTAGTTTATAGTATTGAACCTTCTTTTTTTTATGGGGCAATGTATGTTAGTTATGGTTTAGGAGTTGCTTTTTCAGTTGCTGCTTTTGTAGTTTCTTATTTATTTTTTGAATCGTCTTTAAAAACTTCTTTTATTGCAATTGTAATTACTTTATTGGTCATGATGCCAATTATGATGCGTGTATCTAGAAATATTTGGATCAATATTTTTATTGATTTTGATAAGAATTGGAAAGAAAAATTATCTAAATAGTTTTTTGTAAATTCTATTGATAGAAATTTCGTTATCTAATTCGATGTTGTTTTCTATAAACTGATATAATTTATCTGATAAATAGGGAGCGAAGAGCACGCCTCTTGTTCCCATTCCGTTTAAAATATAGATGTTTTTTTCTGTAAAGTGTCTACCTAAAAGAGGTCGTCTATCTTTTACAGTTGGTCTGATTCCAGCTAAATGTTCTACAATTTCAAATTCGCAAGAAATTAAATCTTTTAAGTTAGAAAGTAGTTCGTTTTTGCCTTCTTCGGTTTTAGTTGTTGTTTTGTCTTCCCAATTATAAGTCGCGCCAACTTTATATAAATTATTTCCGATAGGTAAAATCCAAATGCTTGAATTGATGATTTCAGTTAGGTTTAAGTTATTAGCCTTTATAATTAAAAGTTCACCCTTAGTTCCGTCTAGCGGTAAATTATTGAAATAAGGATTGCTATGTATGCCAAATCCTTCTGCAAAAACTATTTGTTTGGCTTTGATATTTTTGTATTGAATAAAATTTTCTTCAATGATCAATTTAGAATAGTCAAAAGTATCTTCTAAATAATTATTTTCCGAAATTAAAAAGTTAGTATAAGTTTCTTTTAGATGTTTTGTGTCTAAAAATCCGGTGTGATTTACTTTACCGAATTTATAATTGTTGGAAATGAACTCATTTTGTAAAGTTTCTAAATTAGTATTTAGATAATTGGATAGAGTAGGCTTGTCAGAAGCGGAAAACCAATTGTTTTGTTCTTCGATTGAATTTAATTTTCTTAATAAAGGAATTTCAAATAGAAATTTTTCGTTTAATTTTTTCTCTAAATTTTTATAAAACGGTATTGATATTTCAAGTTGTGCTTCGGCTTCCCAAATTTTTGTAAATCTTTTTAAAACAACAGGATTGTATAAACCACCAGCTACAGTTGTAGAGTTTTGTGAGTTGTCATTGATTACCATAATTGTTTTACGGTTCAATAAACTGGTTTCTGCAAAAGAAATTCCGGCTAAACCAGAACCAATAATAAGATAATCGACTTCCATTTTAATGTGTTATAATAATAAATTCTCAATAGTGTCATTTCGACGTAAGGAGAAATCACATAAAGTAATTATGAATATGAGATTTCTCCTTACGTCGAAATGACAAATAAAGTGTTTTTGTATGGTACAAATTTAAACAAAAAAAAACTCTTACCGGAGTAAGAGTTTTTTTAGTATTATGATTGGAGAAATATTTTAATTAGTAATTCCACATATCTAATTCGAAATTACGTATTTTTTCTTTTACTCTTTCAGATTCTAATAATTGCATTTGAGAATTTTCTTTCATGTAATCTTTAATTAATCTGTCTCCGTAAACATTTTCTTCTAAGTAAATTACTGCGCTAAAACGACGTGCATTTAATAAGTGGTCAAAAGAGAATGGCATTGCTGAGTTTTTTTCATTGAAAGCTTTTGCTCCATGTAAAATATCTCTTGCTGCTGGGAAATATACCCAGAATAATTCAATTGGTGGTTCATTTTTACCAGCTTCAGAGTTCATTGTGTAAACGTCTGGAACTAATGGACAAATTCCCATCAATCTGTATTTTAATTCACCTTGACGTTTGTCAAAATACCAAAATCCTTTGATTTTGTATCCTTGAACATCAATAGCTTTGATTTCAGTTTTTACAATGTATTCTTCTGAAACTTTTGTTGCACCAGCATTTAATTCTTCAATACCTTGGTCAGTAGTATCTGTAAATACTAATGATTTTTCAATATCATCCAAAGTTTTTTTAGCTGTAAAGTATCCAGAGTCGTATACTTCAGTGATTTTTTTGTCTCTCATTGCTTGAGTCAAAACATCATATAAAGGTTTTCTATCTGGACCTAAATCTCCTTCAATAGGATAATACATAGGAAAATTAACTCTTTGATTTACATCAATAATTTCCCAAACTGTTTTACCCATTAGGATATCTCTATCACCTACGTAACCGTATGGTAATGGTTTGTCATTATCTGCATTTAACTCTGCTTCCGTTTTTTTACCGATTTCAGCAGGTGTTTTTGCGTTTAGTAAGTTAGATTGAGCGAACGAAAACGTGCTTACACTAAATACCGCTACTAATAAAAAATTTCTCCAATTCATTTTTTTATTTTTATTTAAATTATTTTATTTCGTAAGTACAAGGCGAAATAGATTTTGGTCTTTGGTCAATTCCAACGAAAGTAGCTTTAATTTCAGAAATGATTACAACATCACCTCTTCCTGCTTTCTTAATTGCAGCTTTAGCTCTACCGTCCATTCTGTTTCCTTGAACTACAATTGTTGGTTGTCCAGGAACTTTTACGTTAAATTGAGTTACGTTAGCTGTTACAGGGAAATCAAAATCTTCCATTTCAGCTGAAATTGAAACAACTTCTAAGTTTGAAGCTGGTCCACTTGCAGCAACCATACCTCTAACTTTTCCAGTTGGAGCAGGTAAACCTTTAATACGGAATTCTTTTTTGTCAGAAACCACTTTACCATCAGGTAATGTAGCACTTACATTAATCATTACTGTACTTCCAGCTCCTGGTCTTAAAACATATTTACCATTAGTTCCAGTCATACCAGCTGCATTTGCTTTAACTTTATCGTTAGAAACACCAGCAAAAGATATTGTCATTGGGTTGTTAACACCTCTATAAACAACATTCATTTTATCTGCTGAAATTGTAGCAGAGTTTGGACGAGGAACAACTACATAAGTACCTTCGAATTTTAATGGAATTTCTTTTCCATCTTCTAAGAAACCAAATTGTCCAGAGATTGTTTGTTCTCCAATACCACCAGCAGTCATAGATATAACAGCTTGTCCGTTTTGGATTTTTCCAGGACCTTTGAAAGAAGTTGGTTGAGTGTTTGCGTCATAACGACCTAAAACCACTTTACCAGTTACTTGCTCACCTTGGAAATATGCATTTTTATCTAAAACAACAATCGCTTGGAAGTTTTTCATAGAAGCTGCAGTTTTTAATGCATTTCCTAAGAATAAATTGTAAGCTCCAGCTTCTGTGTTTTTAGCATCATTTTGTAAAGCTGTTAAAAATGTTAAAGTAGATACATCTGGAAATCCTTTAGTTTTGTAATCTAAGAATTTTACACTTACACCTTCTCTGTTTTTAATATCAGCTGTTGAAAATTTCTTTTCGATTTCTTTTATGAAAGGAATGTATTTTACATCAGATCCTAATACTTTTTTAATATCAGCAACATATTTATCAATACTTGAAACAATTTCTTTTCCTCTTGCACTGTAGCCATCTCCTAAAAACCATTTTTCGTCAATACTTGATTTGTCCATTGCTTCAAATGGTAATTTACCATTTTCATCAACTTCATAACCTGAAGTAACTTCACCTTTAACGCTTTCTATAAATGTTACAAATTGTTTTGAAATTTTAGCTACTTCTGATGCTTTTTTAGCTGATTCTGCATATTTAGCTGGCTCATCACTAGCTTTAGTATTTAATGCAGATAATAAATTACCATTTGCTTCGTCAGTTAATTTATTAGATTCAGAAAATTTATCATTAAAATTTCCAAATGCTGATAATACTTCTTTTGACATGTTTAATGCCAACATTGCGATGAAAACCAAGTACATTAGGTTTACCATCTTCTGTCTAGGGGTTAATTTTCCTCCTGCCATTTCGTAATAATTAGTTTAGTTAATTAAATTGTAATTTATTTGATAAAACTAATTATCCTTTGTTTTGCATTGCAGATAACATTCCACCATATACAGCGTTTAATGAAGAAATGTTAGAAGTCATTGATTGCATTTGTTGTTTTAATTTGTCTGCATTTTCTGCGATTTGTGCATTAGCATCAGCATTTTTCTGAGCTGCATGAACCTGAGCAGTATATAAGTTGTTTAATGCTTCTAACGAACTAGATGCTTTAACCATTTCTTCTGCATATTTCTTTTGCGAAGCCATAGCATCAACTGTAGGAGCGATTCCTTTAGCAGCACCTTCGAAATTTTTAATGCTATTTCCTAAGCTTGCCATTAATTCACCATCAATTTTAGCATCTTTTAATAAGTTGTCTAATTTTTGAGATAATAAACCTTGAGCTTCAGCTGGATTTTCTTTTTTCAATGATTTTGGTTTTGCATCTTCACCTGCTAATTCAGGATAAACTAAAGACCAGTCTAAATCTTTTTCAACAGGTTCAAAAGCTGATAATGCAAAAATTAATGCTTCAGTTAATAAACCAACAATTAACATCGGTCCTGCACCAGGCCAGTGTTGAATTTTGAAAAGTGCTCCAACGATTACTACTGCTGCTCCCATTCCGTAAAGGAAACCCATTGCTTTTTTGCTTAAAATTGCCATAATTTAAATTTTAGTTAGTTAAGTATAATTAATTAGTTAAGTTAATTCTTGTTTATTATTTTGGTTTGTTACCAGTTGCATCAGTTCCCATGTAATCTTGTACTGTTCTGAAACCGATATAACTTCTAGCTGAATCAGCATATTCGAAATCACGAGTTGAAACTTGTAAGAAGAAAGCAACGTCTTTCCAAGATCCACCACGAACTACTTTTCTTTGATTTTTTGGATCTGCAACGTTTGGATTCATAGTTGAAACGAATTCATAAGCTCCAGCGTCATAAGCAGTTTCTGTCCATTCAGATACGTTACCAGCCATGTTGTATAAATTGAAATCATTTGGCTCGTACGATTTAGCTTCAACAGTATATAATGCACCATCTGCAGCGTAATCTCCTCTGTTTGGTTTGAAGTTAGCTAAGAAACATCCTCTGTCGTTTTTAGCATAAGGACCACCCCATGGGTAAGTTCCTGATTCAATTCCACCTCTAGCAGCATATTCCCATTCTGCTTCAGTTGGTAAACGGAAAGAGTTTACTTGGTCTCTACCTTTTTGTTTTTTAACATAAGAGTTTTTGTACATTGTTCTCCAAGCGCAAAACGCTTTAGCTTGTTTCCATGAAACTCCAACTACTGGATATTCTCCATAAGCTTGGTGCCAAAAATAATCATTGTGCATTGGTTCGTTGTACGAGTAAGCGAAATCTTTAATCCAAGCAGTCGTATCTGGATAAATTTCTAAAGGTGGTGCATCTTCATAGAAGTTTTTACGACCTTTTTTCTTTACTGCTTTATTTAAATCAACTTGATTGTATTTGAATTTTAATTTACTTACATCAATCGTCTTTAACCCATTAAACGATTCTGATTCAGGTAAATACATAGAATCCATTACTTCTACATAATCCGCATCTGGATATTTTGCAGTTTCAGTAATTAATTTTACTTTTTTGTTAGTTTTTCTATTTGCATATGGATCTGTATCAGTTCCAACGCTATAATAGTTTTCATACATATATTTGTCATATGCTGTCATTTTTTCTGGATCAGTATCAGCAAATCCATAGTCACCTATGCTTCCACCACCTTTTCCGCTTCTTCCGCCTTCTGCTGGTTTTGCACCTGCTTCTTCTGCTTGGATAGCTAATCTTGTTCTAATAGTTGAATCTTTCACCCATTCTACGAATTGACGGTATTCACTATTTGTAATTTCCGTTTCATCCATGTAAAACGAACGAACTGTTACAGTCTTAGTTGGAGCATCTTGAATATTGGCAACGTCATCATCTGACTTACCCATTATAAAAGAACCTCCAGGTATAAGTGACATACCAAATGGCTTTTCAGAAAACCACTTCTTGCCTTTAACTCCTACCAGCTCACCTTTATCGCCTTTACCACAGCTTGTAAATAAAGCTAATGCTGCCGATAATACTAAAAACTTTTTCATATTAATTGGGTTATAAAATTTTATTTTATTTTAGGGTTCAAACCTATCTATTTATTTTGACATATACAATAGCAATCTCAAAAAAAACTAAAAAAAGTGTATTTTATCGATAAATACTATACTTTCAACGATAAATTAATAACTTTTTTTGTGCGCTTTCCACCATCTTTCAGGAATTTCAGCATTACAAGCAGCTATATAGTCGTCATTTGTACAAGGTAATAACGTTTTTTTAACACTTTTATTGTATATTGTATTATAATTTATTTCCATCCACCATCTTTCAGATCTGTTACTTTTGTAAAAAATTAATTCTTCATCTTCAGCCAAAACAATATATCTGTTGTAATTTGTTTTCTCTTCAAATGGGTATTCATAACTTCTTAAATGATAACCTTCAATAAAATACCAAACAATTTGAGAAATTAATTCGTTTTCGTTTTTAGCAAAGAACTGATTAAATATCCCAAATGCACTAACTTTGTCACTTATTCCAGCGTATCTTGCTAAAGCACAAATTTCTCTTCCGTCAAAACCGTTAGGATTAAATTCAGTTGTGTTTCCAGAATCAGATGATTTTACAGATTTTAAATCTAAACTAATTAAATCTGCGTCTCTAAATATGGGTTCTACTATTGCTGGATTCTTAATGATTTCTCCTAGTCGATAGGTGTCAAAATATAATTTTTCAATTAAATCGATTTCTTCCTGAGAAGTATAATAAGTTTGGTACCCCACACTGCTGAAATTGTACAGATTGTTTGGTTCTTCTACTATTATTCTTGATAAATAGGAATCAGATTGCAATTTTTCTTCTTTAGCAAAATCGAATTTATTATCGATAGCCACCAGATTAACCATTTGGTCTAAATTATCGAATGAACGATACATGGCATAGGTCAAATCTTGAGACCCACCAATTATCAAAGGTATAATTTTTTGTTTAATTAAATCCGCGCAAATGGATTTTAACACAAAATAGGTGTCACTCGTTTCATTTCCAATTAATGCATCACCCAAATCTGCAATACCTTTGTTCCAATTACCTGGATATAAACTGTATAGGGTCTTTCTTAAGTTATTGAAATTGTAGTTTTCATTTTCTAAATCGGCCCCTCTATTTTCGTTTACACAAATAATTGCAATTGAAATATTTTCTAAATTAGGATAGTCAGTTTCTGTATGCATTACAACCTTTTTACCTAATGTTTGATTAGATAAATTTTCTGCAAATTTCTGAATTTCTTCCGATACAGGTTGTAAATATTCGAATATCATATTTTTTTGATTGTTTTATTTAAATTGCGAAAATATTATTTCTTTTTTGCAACTGCTTTTTTAGCCGGAGCTTTTTTAGCCGGAGCTTTTTTGGCTGCTGTTTTTTTAGCTGGAGATTTTTTTTCAATCATCTCTTTAACTTCTTCCAAAGTTAATTTAGTAGCATCAATATCTTTACTTAATTCAATTTTTATTTTTCCTTTTGTAATAACTGATCTTCCCCAACGTGCTTTTTCCACTTTGATGCCTTCATCTGTCCAATTATGAAGCACTTTGTCGATATCCTTTTGTTGTTTATCTTCAATTAATTCGTTAATATCTGCTTGAGATAAATTATCGAAATTGTATTTTTTATTTACATTTATGAAAATTCCATTCCATTTTAAGAAAGGTCCAAAACGACCTACACCTTTTTGAACAGGTAAATTGTCATACGTAGCAATTGGAGCATCTGCTTTTGTTTTTTCATCGATTAATTCGATAGCTCTGTCCATTGTAACATCTAATGGCTCTTCGCCTTTTGCTAAAGAAATAAATTGTGTTCCGAACTTCACATAAGGTCCGAAACGTCCGTTGTTGACTTCAATTTCTTCTCCTTCGTACGTTCCTAAAGATTTTGGTAATAAAAATAAATTTAAAACTTCTTCTAAAGTAATGGTACTTAAATTTTGCTCCGCTCTTAAACTTGCAAATTGTTTTACTTCATCATCTATTGCACCAATTTGCGCCATCGCACCATATTTTCCTAAACGAACCGAAACTGGTTTTCCAGATTTAGGATCTGTTCCTAAAATACGTTCTCCAGATTCACGTTCTGCAGTTGTTTCTACTTTGGTTACAATTGGATGGAAATGATTGTAAAAATTACTCATCATTTTATGCCAATCTTCATTTCCAGCAGCAATTTCATCGAAATCTTGTTCCACTTTTGCTGTGAAATTATAATCTAAAATGGTTTCGAAGTTTTTCACTAAGAAATCGGTCACAATTCCTCCAATATCTGTTGGAACTAATTTTCCTTTATCCGAACCAGAATTTTCTTTTAAAGTTTGCGATTTAATCTCGTTTGCAATTAAAGTCAATTGTTCGTATTTTCTTTCTGCTCCTTCAAAACTACCTTTTTCAACATAGTTTCTATTGATAATGGTAGAAATAGTTGGCGCGTAGGTTGAGGGACGACCAATTCCTAATTCTTCTAATTTTTTTACTAAAGAAGCTTCTGTATATCTACTTGCTGGTCGGGTAAAACGTTCCGTTGCAGCAATGAATTTATTGTTTAGTTTTTCGTTTACTTTTAAAGCAGGTAACATGCCTTCTTGTTCTTCTTCATCGTCATCATTTCCTTCCAAGTACACTTTTAAGAAACCATCAAATTTGATTACTTCGCCTGTTGCAGAAAAATATTCATTATGCGTATTTGCAGAAATTTTCACATTCGTACGTTCCAATTCTGCATCACTCATTTGAGAAGCTAAAGTACGTTTCCAAATTAAATCGTATAAACGCGCTTGGTCTCTATCAATATCAACGGTGTGGCGACTCATGTCCGTCGGACGAATAGCCTCGTGCGCTTCTTGAGCACCTTTCGATTTTGTGTTGTAATTTCTTGGTTTACTGTATTCTTTTCCGTAATACGAAGTGATTTCTGCTTCTGCCGCAGCCATGGCATCTTGAGAAAGGTTTACACTATCCGTTCTCATATACGTAATTAAACCGGCTTCGTATAAACGTTGTGCAATTTGCATGGTAATTCCAACAGGTAAATACAATTTACGAGCAGCTTCTTGTTGTAAAGTAGAAGTCGTAAAGGGTGCTGTTGGTGATTTTTTAGTTGGTTTTGTTTCTAAATCGGCAACTTTAAAATCGGCTTTTATGTTTTTTTCTAAAAAAGCTTGCGCTTCTTCTTTCGTATTGAAATTCTTGTTTAGTTTCGCTTTTACTGTTTTTCCAGCTTCGTTAGTAAATTCAGCACTGATGGAATAACTTGCAACCGCTTTAAAATTCTGAATTTCTCTTTCACGCTCCACAATTAATCGAACTGAAACCGATTGTACACGTCCAGCAGATAAGCCTCCTTTTACTTTCTTCCAAAGAACTGGTGATAATTCATAACCTACTAAACGGTCTAAAACTCTACGAGCTTGTTGTGCGTTTACTAAATTATAATTAATATCTCTCGGATTTTCAATCGCTTTTAAAATGGCAGTTTTTGTAATTTCGTGGAAAACAATACGTTTTGTTTTGGCAGGATCTAATTTTAATTCTTCTGCTAAATGCCAAGAAATAGCCTCACCCTCGCGATCCTCATCGGAAGCTAGCCAAACCATATCTGCTTTTTTAGATAAGTCTTTTAGTTTTTTTACTAATGCTTTTTTATCTGGAGAAACCTCATATTTAGGTTTGAAGTTGTCGTTCACATCTACACCAATTTCCTTTGAAGGTAAATCTGCAATATGCCCGTAACTAGATTCTACTTGGTAATCTGTTCCTAAAAATTTTTCTATGGTTTTCGCCTTTGCAGGTGACTCCACGATAACTAAGTTCTTCGCCATTTTCATTTATTTGATTTGGCAAAAGTATATTTTTTTTTTGATTAATATATATAGGTGTAGTTTTTTTGATTTTTTTAGTTTTTTGTATACGCGAAGAAATTTTAAAATATTTTGTTAAACTGATGCTGACAATTTGGCAGATAGTAAAATTTAGTACTATCTTTGCTGACTGAATTTTCGAAAGAATAGTTTTCGAAAATAAAATTATAATACTGGTTATGGAAGAAAAGGTTATAGAAGAAAGCAAACAAGGAACCTCGATGGTTTTGGAAACAAAAAAAGAAAACCAAAAAAAGTTATTTATAGAAAGTTATGGTTGTCAAATGAACTTCGCGGATAGTGAAGTTGTGGCTTCTATTTTGGCAAATGAAGGATATAATACTACACAAGTTTTAGAAGAAGCCGATTTGGTTTTGGTAAATACTTGTTCGATTAGAGATAAAGCAGAAGTAACCGTTCGTAAGCGATTACAAGTATATAATGCCATTAAACGAGATATTAACCCGAAAATGAAGGTTGGAGTTTTAGGATGTATGGCAGAACGTTTAAAAGAAAAGTTTTTAGACGAAGAAAAAATTGTAGATATGGTTGTAGGACCAGATGCTTACAAAGATATTCCAAATTTATTAAAGGATGTTGAAGACGGTCGTGATGCGATAAATGTAATTCTTTCCAAAGAAGAAACCTATGCAGATATTTCTCCAGTACGTTTAAGCAGCAATGGAATTACGGCGTTTGTATCGATAACTCGTGGTTGCGATAATATGTGTACGTTTTGCGTAGTGCCTTTTACTCGTGGTCGTGAGCGTAGTCGTGAACCAGAAAGTATCATTGAAGAAATTGCCGATTTATGGAGTAAAGGTTTTAAAGAAGTAACTTTATTAGGTCAGAATGTAGACAGTTACCTTTGGTATGGTGGCGGTTTGAAAAAAGATTTCGAAAAAGCCAGCGAAATGCAAAAAGCAACTTCAGTAGATTTTGCTCAATTGTTAGACAGATGTGCAACACAATTTCCAAAAATGCGTTTCCGTTTCTCTACTTCAAACCCACAAGATATGCATCTTGAAGTGATTGAAGTTATGGCAAAACATCATAACATCTGTAATTACATTCACTTACCCGTTCAAAGTGGAAGTACCAGAATTTTAAAAGAAATGAATCGCCAACATACTCGTGAAGAATATATTACGTTGGTTGATACTATTTATAAATTGATTCCAGATATTACTTTATCACAAGATATTATTGCTGGTTTCCCAACAGAAACAGAAGAAGATCATCAAGATACCTTAAGTTTATTAGAATATGTACGATACGATTTCGGATTTATGTTCTCATATTCGGAAAGACCAGGAACTTTAGCAGCCAGAAAAATGGAAGATGATATTCCTGAAGAAGTAAAAAAACGTCGTTTACAAGAAATTATCGAAGTACAACAACGTATTGCTTTAGAACGTACACAACGTTTTGTGGGGCAAACTGTTGAAGTTTTGGTAGAAAAAGATTCTAAACGTTCAGACAAACAATGGAGTGGAAGAAATTCACAAAGTACTGTGGTGGTTTTTCCAAAAGAAAATTATAAACCAGGAGATTTCGTACTAGTTAAAATAACGGATTGTACAAGTGGAACCTTAATTGGGGAAGCGGTTGGATATTCAGAAATTATGAATTAGTAGTAGCCACGGATTAAATGATTTTCACAGATTATATATATGGAATTATATAGAGAAAAAGAAACTTATAAAATTATAGGAATTTGTATGGATGTTCATAATTATCTTGGTCAAGGCTTGTTAGAAGTGATTTATAAAGATGCACTTGAAATTGAGTTTAAAGAAAATAACATACAATTTGAAAGAGAAAAAGAGTTTTTAATTGAATATAAAGGTAAAATTTTACAGCATAAATTTTATGCTGACTTTATTGTTAATGAAGATATTATTTTAGAAGTTAAGGCAGTAAAAGAATTTTCTAATGAACATAAAGCGCAAGTTTTAAATTATATGAAATTAGCAAAATCAGAAGTAGGATTATTAGTGAATTTTCAGACAAAATCTTTACAACATAGTAGATTTGTATTATAAAATCTGTGAAAATCCTTTAATCCGTGGCAAAATAAATAAAAATGGAATCAGTTCAAAACATAAAACAACGCTTTGAGATTATTGGAAACGATCCAAAACTCAATCGTGCCGTAGAAAAAGCCATTCAGGTTGCGCCGACAGATATTTCTGTATTGGTAACTGGAGAAAGTGGTGTGGGAAAAGAAAGTATTCCTAAAATCATTCATTCGTTATCGCACAGAAAACACGGAAAATACATTGCGGTAAATTGTGGTGCTATTCCAGAAGGCACGATTGATTCGGAACTTTTCGGACATGAAAAAGGTTCGTTTACGGGCGCAACAGGAACTCGAGAAGGGTATTTTGAAGTAGCTGATGGCGGAACTATTTTTTTAGATGAAGTTGGAGAATTACCATTAACAACTCAAGTTCGATTATTGCGTGTTTTAGAAAATGGTGAATTTATTAAAGTAGGTTCTTCGCAAGTACAAAAAACAAATGTTCGAATTGTAGCAGCCACTAACGTGAACATGTTAGATGCGATTGAAAAAGGGAAATTCCGTGAAGATTTATATTACCGATTAAGCACTGTCGAAATTAATTTACCTGCTTTACGCGAAAGAAAAGAAGATATTCATTTGTTGTTTCGCAAGTTTGCAGCTGATTTCGCTCATAAATATAAAATGCCTCCGATTAAATTATCGGACGATGCGGTGAATTATTTAATGCATTATCGCTGGAGTGGAAATATCCGACAATTGAGAAATTCTGCGGAACAAATTTCGGTTTTAGAAGCTAATAGAGATATTTCTTTAGCAGCTTTAAAATCGTATTTACCAAGTGCGGAAAGTAATTCATTACAAGTAGTTGGTGAGAAAAAAAGCACTTCAGATTTCAGTAACGAACGCGAAATTTTATATAAAGTTTTGTTCGATATGAAAAGCGATTTAACCGATTTGAAAAAGCTAACCTTAGAGCTAATGCAAAACGGAACAGCAAAAGTTCAAGAAAACAATAAATCGTTGATTCAAAAAATTTATGGCAATTCTGATGAAAAAAATACTATTTTTGAACAAGAATCGAAAATCAAAGTGTTACCTGAAGAAGAGGAAATAGAACAAGAAGAATTTGACGATGATGATGACGATTTCAACAATAATTACTTGTATGCGGAAACTATAGATGAGTCGGAAACGTTGAGTTTAGAAGCGAAAGAAATAGAATTAATTAAAAAATCGTTAGAAAAAAATAAAGGAAAAAGAAAAGCCGCCGCTGACGAATTAGGTATTTCTGAACGTACTTTATACAGAAAAATTAAACAATTTGATTTGTAAAATAATGAAATAGCCATAAACAAAGCGTTTGCTTGCAAACACAGATATAAAAGCTATACCATATGTCCTAAAAAAAACAATAATATCCGCATATGAAATTAAAGATAAAAATAATTGCAATTTTAACCTTGTTTACACTTGTTGGTTGTAATGTGAAATATAACTTTACCGGAACAGGAAAAATAAATGCTAAAACTTTTCAAGTAAATTATTTTACAAATAATGCTGAAATTGTGGAAGTTGGAATCGAAAGAACTTTTACACAAAAATTGCAAAACACTATTTTAAATCAAACCAATTTGAATTTAGTAAGTTCTGGTGGCGATTTGTTATATGAAGGTGAAATTGTAGAATATCGTATCACGCCAATGTCGGCCAATGCGGATCAACAATCTTCACAAAATAGAATGACAATTACTATTAATGTTAGATATTCAAGTAAAAACACAGAAGAAGATAATTTTGAAAAACGCTTTTCATTTTATTATGACTATCCAGCAAATCAATTACCTTCTTCCGTTTTAAGCGCTGCTTTAGACGTGATTTACGAAAGAATAACTCAAGATATCTTTAATGAATCTTTAGCAAAATGGTAATTTAATTTCAAAATTTCATACCTTACTCTTTTTACTTTTTACTTGGCTCTTTACAAAAATGAACACAAACGATTATATCAACTTACTCAATAATTCTAAGGCTATTAACGACAAGCAAACGTTAATACTAGAAACTATTGTGCAAGAATTTCCTTTTTATCAGAGCGCTCGTGCTTTGTATTTAAAAGGATTGTATAATCAGGAAAGTTTCAGATATAATTACGAATTAAAGAAAACAGCAGCTCACACAACAGATAGAAGTGTGTTGTTCGATTTTGTTACTTCTGATGATTTTAAAATTTTCCAACAAGAGGTTTACGATAAATACCAAGCCGAAATTCAGAATATCATTGTAGCCGATTTTGAATTGGTTCAAGTAGAAGAAGGATTGAATATTGATTTGAATTCGATTTCAACCGGTCAAAAAAATATTCGTTCTGAATTTGTTGCAAAGGAAGAACCAATATCGTCAAACGAAAAGGTAGAAGCTGAATTGCAAATCGGAAAACCATTACATTTCGAAAAAAACGAAACACATTCCTTTTCAGAATGGTTGCAATTGTCGAAAATTTCCCCAATTGTCCGTGAAGAAGAAGAAAAACAACTTGAAGTGTCTTCAGAATTAGAAAAAAAATTCGACTTAATTGAAAAATTTATCGAACTAAATCCGAAAATTCCTCAAGCAAAAGATACTACGTCAATACCAGCAAATGTTGCTAAAAGCAATGAAATGCCTTCGTCAATTATGACGGAAACGTTAGCGCAAATTTATCTCGAACAAAAAAAATATACGAAAGCCATACAAGCTTATGATATTTTAATTTTGAAATATCCAGAAAAAAGTAGTTTCTTTGCAGACCGAATAAAAAATATAAAAATTTTACAACAAAATAATTAATACAGAAGTTATGTCATTTACAATTTTTTTAGCATTAATCATCATCGTATGTTTCTTATTAATCTTAACTATTATGGTTCAGAATCCTAAGAGTGGAGGTTTATCTTCATCTTTTGGTGGTGGTGGTCAAATGGGAGGTGTTCAAAAAACTACCGACTTTTTAGAAAAAACAACTTGGGTTTTAGGAGGTTCATTAATCTTGTTAATCTTATTATCAACTTTAAGTTTCAACGGAAGTACAGGTGGCTCTAAATTAGTAGATGAAAATGCTGCGCCAGCAATCGTTAAAGATGCTCCAGCTAAACCAGCTACAACTCCTGCTGCAAAACCAGTAGATTCTGCAAAATAATATTTTGCTATTCATATTATAAAATGCCAGCCTGTCAGTGCTGGCTTTTTTATTTATGTAAATTTGTCAAAAATTGCGTTTGGCACAATTTCTGAAAGAATCAAACCGAAAATAATCTAAACATATACCTATTATTATGGCATTAAATATTAAACCTATTGCAGACAGAGTTGTTATTGAACCTTCTGCTGCAGAAACAACTACTGCATCAGGAATTATTATTCCAGATACTGCGAAAGAAAAACCTCAAAAAGGAACTGTAGTTGCTGTTGGAACTGGTAAAACAGATTATACAATGACAGTGAAAGTTGGCGATACTGTTTTATACGGTAAATATGCAGGAACAGAATTAAAATACGAAGGTAAAGATTACCTAATTATGCGTGAAGACGAAATTTACGCAATATTATAAACGTTTTATTTCAGGTTTCAAGTTGCAAACTTTAATTTCTGAAAAAACTATTTATTAAAATTGATTTATGGGTTGTTAACTTTAAACAAAAACAACCTTAAACTTTAAACAAAAAAAATACAATGGCAAAAGATATAAAATTTGATATAGAAGCTCGTGACGGTTTAAAACGTGGAGTAGATGCATTAGCAAACGCAGTAAAAGTAACCTTAGGACCAAAAGGTAGAAATGTAATTATTTCAAAATCATTTGGAGGACCGACTGTAACTAAAGACGGAGTTTCTGTAGCAAAAGAAATTGAATTAGCAGATCCATTAGAAAATATGGGTGCGCAAATGGTAAAAGAAGTAGCTTCAAAAACGAATGATTTAGCTGGAGATGGAACTACAACTGCAACTGTTTTAGCTCAAGCCATCGTAAAAGAAGGTTTGAAAAACGTTGCCGCTGGAGCGAATCCAATGGATTTAAAACGTGGAATCGATAAAGCAGTAGAAGCAATTGTTGCTGATTTAGCAAAACAAACACAATCAGTTGGTGATTCTTCTGAAAAAATTAAACAAGTTGCTTCAATTTCTGCTAACAATGACGAAACGATTGGTGACTTAATCGCTAAAGCTTTCACGAAAGTAGGAAAAGAAGGTGTTATCACTGTTGAAGAAGCAAAAGGAACAGATACTTACGTAGATGTTGTAGAAGGAATGCAATTTGACAGAGGATATTTATCTCCATATTTTGTTACGGATGCTGACAAAATGGTAGCAGAATTAAGTAATCCTTATGTGTTATTATACGATAAAAAAATCTCTAACTTACAAGAGTTATTGCCAATTTTAGAGCCAGTTGCACAATCTAGTCGTCCATTATTAATTATTGCAGAAGATGTGGACGGACAAGCGTTAGCGACTTTAGTAGTAAACAAATTACGTGGTGGATTAAAAATTGCTGCTGTAAAAGCTCCAGGATTTGGTGACAGAAGAAAAGCCATGTTAGAAGACATTGCAATTTTAACTGGTGGAACTGTAATTGCTGAAGAAAGCGGGTATTCATTAGAAAATACAACTTTAGAAATGTTAGGTACTGCTGAAACAATTTCTATCGATAAAGATAATACAACTATCGTAAACGGTGCTGGTGAAGCGGACTTAATTAAAGGTCGTGTAAACCAAATTAAAGCACAAATGGAAACATCAACTTCAGATTACGATAAAGAAAAGTTACAAGAACGTTTGGCTAAATTAGCTGGTGGAGTTGCTGTATTGTATGTTGGTGCGGCTTCTGAAGTAGAAATGAAAGAGAAAAAAGACAGAGTAGACGATGCGTTACACGCGACTCGTGCTGCTGTGGAAGAAGGAATTGTTGCTGGTGGTGGTGTGGCTTTAGTGAGAGCTAAAAATGCTTTAGAAAATTTAAAAGCTGAAAATGCTGACGAAGCAACAGGAATTCAAATTATAAACAAAGCAATCGAATCTCCATTACGTACAATTGTTGAAAATGCTGGCGGAGAAGGTTCTGTAGTAATTGCAAAAGTAATTGATGGTTCAGGTGATTTCGGATTCAATGCAAAAACAGGAGAATACGTTCAAATGTTAGCGGCTGGAATTATCGATCCGAAAAAAGTAACTCGTGTGGCTTTAGAAAATGCAGCTTCTGTTGCAGGTATGATTTTAACTACAGAATGTGCTTTAATCGAAATTAAAGAAGATGCAGGTCCAAGTCCAATGGGCGGAGGAATGCCAGGAATGATGTAGTCTAATTTTAGATTTACGATTTTAGATTTACGAAGTATAAAAAAACCGTCCCGATTTTATCAGGACGGTTTTTTGTTTTTTAGAAACTTTATTACTTCTTCGAATTCGTATAATCTAAATTATGGGTAATGCTCATGGAAACATTATGATTCATTGTGTTGTTTCCTATACTTGGAGTTATCAAATGATTTAAATAGCCAACTTCAAGTCGGATTGTATTTTCGTAATTAATTCCGAAACCTATTAAAAGTCTGTTTTGGTCGAAGAAATTTGCATTTACTTTATTGTCTCCTAAATTGAAAAAGAATTCGTCTTGTAAAATGGCGTAGGCTTTATTTCGGTCATTATTAAATGTAAATAAATGAAATAAATTTCGGTTCAAATACCTCAATCGGTTTTGATAATTGGTGGCTTCAACTATAACTTGATCATCACTATTTAAAACAATATTGTCAACAAAACGCTGTTCTAAACGAAAACGATGCGACATTACATTTTTATTTTCAAACCAGTTGTGATTGTATTGAATTTGTTCCCAAGTTCGGTTTTCGGTAAAAAAATCATTTAAGGATTGCTTGTAGGTTTTAATCAATCCGTAACCAGCACTCAATGTAATTTTATTGTTTAAATAATACATACCGCCAATTCGGAATAAGTTCTGTCTGTTTTGCTCAAAATTAGCATCGCCACGCCATTGTACTTCAATATGAGTACCAAACTTGTTGGTAAGTTTATATTGTCCTGTATAGGCGACCCAAACGGCTTGACCATGAATTGTTTTTTGTGCAAATGTTACTGAAAACATAAAGAACAAGACAAATACTATTTTGTGTTTTAAATTCATTTTTAAATTTTATCCTATAAATGTAAGGCTTATAATTAAATATATGAGCATAAAAAATCCGTCAAGAAATGAATCAAGACGGATTTTTCGCATTATAACTAAACTCTATTTATTCTTTTTTGCTGAAATCTAAATTCGTTATATACGATATTCTAATAGTTGGATTACTTTCTTGTAAAGTATTGGTGTAATTCCAAATGTTTTGATGGATATAACTTAGTTGAATTTGTTGGTTTTTATCAATATTATATCCTAAACCTCCAATAATTCTGTTCTGATTAAAAAAGGTTTTTCCAGCGTTTGAACCCAAATTAAAAAAGGCTTCATCGCCCAGAATTCCGAATAATTTGACTTTATCTTCCTTTTTCGTTATAGTATAATTTATCAAAAACATATATCGCAATCTGTTTCGGTAATCGTATCGATCAATTGAATAATCTGATCCGTTTTTAATTGGAATGCCTACAAATCTAAATTCATCTCTCAAACGATGTGTGAATTTAAATTTTCCTTTCGTGTGTACAAACGTTCCTTGAATCCAAACATGATCTTCAGGAATATCTGTTTTGTTTAAAGCCGGACTTCCATATACATATGTGTTGTAGTGCGAATAACCAATGCTACCATTGAATTTTTTAGTAAATTGATAATCAAAAGAGGGTCTCACAAAATATTGTTGTTTTTCTGAAACTCCGTTTGCATATCGCATGGTAGCTTCTAATGTAAACGATAATTTTTTGGTTAACATGTTTTTTCCAACATAATGAAACCAAACATCGTTGTTGCTTGTTTTTGTCTGTGCACTAGAACTATTTGGCAACAGAATTCCTAGTAGCCCAACTAGAGCTACTAAGAAATGACTATATCTTTTCATTTGTTAATTAATAAAATTTAAATTTTTTCTTGAAGATTTTGGATGTTCTGAAAAAGCCGTATGATTTTCTAATCCTTTAATGGTAACTTTTCCTCCATTAGATTCATAATCATGAATGAAATGTTCTAAGTTTTCCATAACTGTATTGTCTACAATCTTAGTCTTTTTTAAATCGATAGTAACATTAAATCCGTATGGAATTTCTTCTAATTTTCTTTTAATTCCTAAGAAATTTGTAAAAATTGCAGCTTTACTAATCGTAACTAAATACTCATTTCCTTCGAAAGCTACTTCTGTAGGCGCTTTAAAGAATGATGAAATTGGAGTTCCATGTAATAAGTGGATAATCATGTTTAAAATCATACCAGCAGCGATACCGACTAATAAATCTTCAAATAAAGTAAAGAAAATAGTTACTAAAAATATAGCTAATTGTTCTTTTCCAATTTCAAATGTATGAATGAATTCTTTTGGATGCGCTAATTTTATTCCAACCGTAACTAACATGGCTGCTAATGCGGCATTTGGAATCATTTCTAATAATGGGGAAGCGACTAATAAAAAGGCTAAAATGAAAAAACCATGAAAGAAATTTGCCCAACGCGTTTTTCCACCATTGTTCACATTTGAAGAACTACGAGCTACTTCTGCAATCATTGGTAAACCACCTAAAAAAGCAGCGAAAACATTTCCAATTCCAACCGCAATTAAATCTTTATTAGCGTTCGATTTTCTTTTGAAAGGATCCGTTAAGTCAATAGCTTTTACGGTTAATAAACTTTCTAAAGTTCCAACCAAAGCAAACATAATTACGAATTTAATAAACGTTCCTGTTTGTGAAATTCCTTCAAAACTAGCATTGAAATTAATATTGTCTACTAAATTTCCAATTTTTACCAAAGAATAAGCAGGTTCTGTATGTGCAAAATCCATATATAATTCAGCTGGAATAGCGAATAATAAAACTACAAGCGGCGCTGGAAACATTTTGATGTACTTGTTTTTGATGTATGGCCAACCTAACATAATGGCTAAACTCACCACACCAATAATAGTCGCTTTATAGTCTAAATTCATAATGAAATTCGGAATGTTAGCTAATAATTCTAAAGGACCTTTTCCTTTTGCCAATGCTGGATTGTCATTTAATAATACCGGAATTTGTTTCGCAATAATAATGATTCCAATGGCGGCTAACATACCATGAATTGCTGAAAGTGGAAAGAAATCGGCAAGTTTTCCTAGTTTTAAAACACCAAATAAAATTTGAACAAAACCCGCAATTACCATGGCACCTAAGGCTAATTTCCAACCTAAAATTGGATCGCCTTTTCCAAATTCTGCTACAGCACTAGCTACAATTACAATTAATCCAGCAGCTGGTCCTTTTATAGTTAAACGTGAACCAGAAATTAAACTGACTAATAAACCACCAATAATGGCAGTAATTAATCCCATAATTGGTGGGAATTCTGATGCTTTAGCAATTCCTAAACTTAAAGGAAGCGCTAATAAAAATACGATAAAACCAGATATGGCATCTGATGAGAAATTTTCTTTTAATCCCGCAATTCCGTCTGCAGGGATGAATTTTTTTATTTTTGAGTTCATATAAATGAATGTGTTTTAATTAAGATGATTTATAAGGTAATTCGTGATAGGTTTTAATGTGTGTTCCTAAGAAAAGTCTGGTGTAAATTCTAACGCCAGCTATTCCGGAAACCACAAAACTACTTGCCACTAAAAAAGCTAAAACTACTTGGTTACTTTCAATATGGCTAAACAATAAATCTTCGCCAATAAAAGTGGAAGTAATTGGAAAACCTGTAACGCCAAGTGCTGCTAATAAGAAAAAGAAAGCAAATTTTGGATGTTCATATACGTGTCCAGAATGTTGACTTAATAAAATTCTCTTTTCCATTGTTTTTAATTTCAATAAAGCGATATAACCAATAGTTCCCGCTATTACAATTCCTGTGATATAAAGAGATATTTCGTAATAACTTACTTTTTCGTTAAACAAAATGGCTAACACAATCCAGAAATGGTTAAAAACAATTAGTAACCAAGCTACAAACGGACTTTTTCTTTCTGAAAAGGCTTTGAATACGAATATTAATCCAATCGCAGCGAAAATTTCAGGTAAATAATTCGTCACGTAACTTGGAATGGAATTTTTGTAATACAAAGTGATGCTTCCAACTAAATACGTGCTTAAAAACAAGAAGAATAGTTTTCTTAAGTTTAAGAAATTTAATTTGTTACCAATCGTATTTAAAGGATTCCAAAGGAAAATTCTAATTATTTTTTCCAAGTGAAATTCGTTTAAACTTAATACATATAAAGCATTTTCTAATTTTTTAGGAAGGATGCTTTTGCTTACTTGTTTAGGTACGAAATTGTAAAATTGTTCTCGGATTAAATAACTTACCACAGATGGTGAAACCAATAATTGATAAGTTCTTAAAAACGCATTTCCAGCGATATGAAATAAAGCTAATGTTTCGAATCCTAACGCAATTTCAATAAATATCAATCCAATTTGAGAAATCGAACTATAAGCAATTTGACTTTTTACAGAGGATTGTACTCTAGCAATTAAAGTGGTAATGATACTTGTAGTGAATCCCATTACGCCAATAGCAATTCGCATAGACGTTTGGTGTTCCCAGAATGGCATCGTACGTAACATTAAAAAAGCACCTAAATGTACCGAAAGGGAACCATAAAAAATAGCACTTGATGGCGTAGGACCTTCCATAGCTCTTGGTAACCAAGAAGAAAAGGGCACTTGAGCAGATTTTACTGCAGCCGCACACGCCAAACATAAGGCAATAAACGAACCAATTAAGGTGTGATTTTGTAAATGTTCGTTGACCAATTCGTAATTGTGCAGTCGGATAAAAGTGATGTTTTCATGAAACAAATGATGACTTGCCCACATCGCTAAAATAATTCCAACATCACCAATTCTGTATATTGAAAATACTCGGAAAGCATTTTTCACAGGTAAATAACGTTCTCTGTAAAAGCCAATTAGTAAAAATGATGAAATTCCGATAATTTCCCAACCGATAAATAAGGTTTCAAAATTCCCTGATAAAATGGCTAAATTATATCCAAAAAAGAAGAATAAAACAGTAATAAAAAAACGTTTGTATCCTTTTTCTCGATGTAAATAATAGCGACTATATGTTGTTATCATTGAGGTTAATAAAGCACCAATGAATAAATAAACAGCTGTTACTTTGTCGAAATAAAAATCTATAAAGAAGTCGTAGTCATTTGTTTTGACTAAAGAAACTTCGAATAAATTTAAATCTTTGCTACCGTTAATTATCCAATAGGAAATAAAAACGCATAAGACTAAAAACTGAACAAAAACGGTTGTAAATGCCGTCCAAGATAGCCAAGACTCTTTCTTTTCAGGAATAAAAAAACTAATCAAAAATCCTACTATAGGAATAATGATAAATACTAATAAAAATTCATTTGTCATCATCTTATTTTATTAGAGTTATGTTTAAATTTTCCGAACTCGTTATCGCATATTCCAAAGAATTATCGATAGTTTGTATGTTATAAGAAACAGGTTTGTACTTTTCAAATTCACCATTCACAAAACGGTATAGTTCTTTAGTTTCTGGATGTAAGGCAACTAAATTCACCCAATTATTGATAAACCATTCGTAAGTTGCAGGAGATTTTGTTATGGCATATTTTACAATTTCAGGAAAATGTTCTACTACAATTAATAATCGTAATGGATCGTGAACTTCAATCATTTGACTAGGTAAACCTGGTCGTAAATCGCCATCAATTCCATTCGCAACTCCAATTAATCCCATAACATTATGAGGTAATTTGGAACCCGCACCAAGTTTATGATTGTCGACTCTAGAAAAGTAATATTCTAAATTAATTCCACCACCAACTGGGGCAACGGCATTTAAAATTCCGGCTAAATAATCGCCTTTTGGGTCAACTTTATAATCAAAAGAATTCATAAACGAACGTCTGTCTAAAAACACATGGTCCGAAACACTTCTTCTTCCAACAATACACATGGCATTTGTTGCATGATTTAATTCAGGTCGAGGTTCAAATAGTGAAACCGAACGATTTTTTATTTTCTCATGTACTTTTGAAATGCTTTCGCTAGAATTTATGGTATCAAATCGTCTAGAGCGTTCTTTGGCATTATTGGCTAAGGCATTTGTGAATGTTTTGCTGTTTTCTTTATGTGAAAAAGTATTTACTACAGAAAGTAATTCTTCATCGTAAAAAACAATTTCATCTCTAGTGGTATCATGTAAAGCGGGCAGAAACTGAGTTTCAGCTGGAATAACAATGCCTCTTTCAGCCAAAATTTCACGAACTTTTACATGATTGGCAGCGAAGCTTAATACTTTCGCATTCACACTACTTGGTCTTCCGCTACACGCACCGCAATCGTAACCGGCAAAATGGGTATTGTTTACGCTTGTTGCACCGTGGCCAACCACATACACAAGAGGTGCAAAGTTTTCCACTAAACCAATACTTTTTAAAATACCTTCCACTCGGTTTGCCATTTCTTCCACTGAAAAACCAACTTGTAAACCTTCAATAGTTTCCTTTGGGTTGGTGTTTTCAATAACTAATTGCGATTTCTTGTTCAAATGTTTAAAAGAAGAAGAAGTGGCTGGTGACATGCTCGGTTTAAAAATATTTAAAAACAATTTAAACGCTGAGGTGTACCCTAAAGTTTGAGAAATAAGCCAGCCAAATACTAAAGAATGCGATTTTTTATGGTAATGATAATCTTTAGCGCTTTTCTTTTTTCTTGGCAACTCTTTAATTAAAAATTTTGGAGTGACAGGTGCTGGACATAATTTGGTAAAGAATTTTCCATTTATAGGTTGATAGAAAAATTCGAAATTAAAAAACGCAGCAGTTCCAAACGTTTTTGCATTAGGCTCTAAAGCTTCAACATGTCTACGTAATGAACATTCTCTGTCGTCCATACAAAAGAAAGCTTGAAATTTTGTAGTTTCTTTTGACGTTTTTACACTTGTTTTATGTTGTAAACCTGTTAAGGCTTGGTTGTAAAAGGTCCATTCAAAAGCTTCTTGCCAAATGGAAAGCACTTCAAAATATTCAGAATAAGGAGATTGAGAAAATAAATTTTCGGCATCAAAAGTGATTTTAGAAATAAGTGGTTCCCAGTTTTCACCAAATTTTTTATCTAATGCATCAATTTCTAAAAGTAATTCGAAAGTAATAAGTTCTTTTAAAGTTATTTTTCTTTCATCTAAAAGTGAAGTGGGATTGCTTTCTAAAGTTGCAATCATACCGCTCCAACCTGGATGAGAAAATTGTTGATCAAAGAGATAATTTTCAAAATACAAACCTTCTCCAACTAAAATTTGAAGTAATTTATAAATAGAAGTGTCTTCTTCTAGTAATTTCTTAGCTCTTGCCGTTGAAAAAATACTAAAAACACCATTTTTATCTAATTCTTTTATGGAAGCTAAAAACCCGTCTTTATGAACTGGAAATGTCCAAACTGAAATACCTTGATCTAAATAACTACATAAGATTCTGAAAAGAATACCGTGTGTAGATTTGTCTAAGTTTATGGCGTATTTTTCTTTCCAAAGACTTCTAAGTTTTCCAATCTTAGGATGAATGGCTTCGTCGTAATTTTTTTGTAAAACATTTTCTTTCCAAGTTGAAAAGTGGTCTTCTCCTTTTTTCTGATAAATAATTTTATCTAGAATTTCTGAGTTTATTTGGTTGTTTTTTAGCTTGTTTCTGAAATCAGAAAGCGGTAAAAACGTTTTATAACCAAATATTTCAGATGATTCTTGTAAGGCAGTAAAGAAGTCTTTGTCCTGAAAAGCATGTAATGTGTTATGATGCACAAAGTCTTTCAACGGATTTTGTGCGGGTAGAAAATGCGAAAGTTTGTGAAGAGTTGCTTCTTCCACAAATCGCAATGAAGTTAAATTCATTATATTCTAAATTAAGTTAATAACAATGTGAATTTGCTTAATTAGCAAATGGTTGTAACTATTGTTTTAACTTAGGTGGTGTTTCCAATTACAGAATAAATCGTACAGAGGTGTGCTTTTTTGTAGGAGGCAAAAAGAGGTTTTGTTATAAAGTTTTTGATTTTCGGTAACAGAAGAAGTGAAAGTTTCCGAATTAGATATGAAAGTAAGCCAATCAAATTCAAAGTCGTTTTCCAGTTCTGATTCTTCGTAATAGAAATCGGAAAAATCGTTGCTTTCTTCAATTTCATGATAGAAAGAAAGTGCTTTTAAGGTATTTTTTTCAGATTGAACATAACTTGTTTCCTCGTTTATTTCAATTGAAGTAGTTGTTATTCCTGTTGCATAAGATAGTATCAATCCTAATAGTGGAGTGATAAACAATAGTTTATGGAATATTTTTTTAAGCACTGATGTGTTTTTTTTAACAATACAAATGTACTTGTTTTTTAGTTACAACAAAATAATTTAATATTTTTTTAAGTTTTACTTGCCAGAACCAAAAATGGTTGTATATTTGCACTCGAATTAAGGAAGAGATTTTCTTATTAGTTCTTAGAATTGACAAATTGATTTAAACATATATCGCGGGATAGAGCAGTAGGCAGCTCGTCGGGCTCATAACCCGAAGGTCACAGGTTCGAGTCCTGTTCCCGCTACTAAATTAGAAAAGCTTGTAAAGCTAGAAAAAAAAAGGTTTTGAATACTTTCAAAGCCTTTTTTTTATGTCCAAAATTCTTCATATCTTGGCATCAGTAAACGAAACAGTAAACGTTTTTGAATTGAAGCCTAAAAGAAAATATACCGAACCTAAAATTTATACTGGTGGCATTGAGGTGTCAAAATGGTCTAAATATTCTAATGACGAAAAAGAAAAAGCATTAAAGAAACAATGGTTTGTTTATTTTTCTTATCGTAACCCTAAAACAGATTTATTAGAAAAGCAATCTTTTATTAAGGGTGGCGTAAATCATTATAAAACTAAAGAAGAACGATTAGAAATTTTAGAAACCTACAGAAGAAACTTATCAAGGATTTTAAAGGACGGTTATAACCCATACGAGTCCGAAGACGATGTGAAAACTGAAATTATGTCTGTAAAGGACGCATTTGCTTTTGGATTGAATTTAAAAAAGAGTGCGATGAATGATAATTCGTTTATTCGTTTTAAATCTAGAATCAAACGTTTTGAAGTTTATTTAGAAAGTAAAGGTTTTACTCATAGATTTATTACTTCCGTCGATAAGCGTGTAGTGATGGATTATTTAAATCAAGTCTTAGATACTTCTAGTCCAAGAAATAGAAATAACACTAGAACGGATATTCGAACTATGTTTCAACTTTTTGAGGATAATGATATTATTCCTTTAAACTTTGTTTCTAAATTGAAACTATTAAAAGCTCCTCCAAAAAGAAACAAGAGTTATTCAGAAAATAAGTTAGAGTTCATTTATGAATATCTACAAAAGAACGATCCTAATTTGTTATTATTTATCAAGTTTGTTTCTTATAACTTTTTACGGCCAATTGAAGTTTGTCGTTTGAAAGTTGAAGATATTAACTTTAAAGAACAAACGTTGACTGTTAAAGCTAAAAACAAATTAGTTAAAGAAAAAATCATTCCAAATATCTTGATGGAAGAATTAGCTTTTTTATCAAAGTACAGTCCATCAGATTTTATTTTTACTCCAAAAGGGGAACCATCAAATTGGGAAGCTACTGATGATAATAGAAGAGATTATTTCACAAAGAAATTCAAAGAAGTGAAAGATTTATTTACTAAGAAAGCCAAAGATGGTGATAAAGACTATTTTGCTTTAGGGAGTGAATATGGAATTTATTCTTTTAGACATACTTTCATTACAAAAATTTATCGTGAAATGCGAAAAACGCTAACTCCATTTGAAACGAAAAGCAGGTTAATGTTAATTACTGGTCATGATACAATGGTAGCTTTAGAGAAGTACTTAAGAGATATAGATGCAGAATTACCTGAGGATTATAGTGATTTGATAAAGTGATGTTTATTTTATAATTAGATATTATTATTATTTAAATTAAAGTAAATGATAAAGTGAAATTATGATTGTAAATTCTTAATTTCGCAAAATGTTTTATAGAAGAAAAATTATTTTAGCGTTAATACAATTGTTGGGTGGTGAATTAGAAAAGCTGCGTATACAAAAGTTGTTGTTTTTATATAGTCAGAAGAAGAAAAATCCTGAATATGAATTTATTCCATACAAATTTGGCTGTTATTCTTTTTCTGCAAATGCAGATTTAGTTACAATGGTCAAGAATGGAAGTTTGTCTGAAAACGAATATTTTTTTATTAAAGACTCAAGTGAAGATTATTTAAAGACTTTAAAAGTTGAAGATAAAAAGATAATTCAAGAAGTAGTACAGTTATATGGTAGTATGGATCGAAATCAATTAATTAAACACACTTATATTAATTTTCCTTATTATGCAATAAATAGTACCATTGCGGAGAAAGTGTTAGATAATGTTCAAATTAACAAAGTAAATTCTTTAAAAGTAAAATTAAAGGAAAGTATTTTATATACAATAGGTTATGAAGGAGTTTCTTTAGAGAAATATTTAAATAAATTAGTTCAAAATCAAATCAAGTTATTAGTTGATGTAAGAAAGAATCCATTAAGTATGAAATTTGGATTTAGTAAGACTTTATTGAAAAAATATTGTGAAAGTTTAGGTATTGAATATATACATATTCCAGAAGTAGGTATAGATTCTAATCAAAGACAAGAATTAAATACTCAAGAGGATTATGATGCTTTATTTGATGTTTATAAGAAAACAACATTGGAGGTAACTTTGAGTTATCAAGAAAAAATCATAACATTACTAGAAAAATATAATCGTATTGCTCTAACTTGTTTTGAAGCAGAAATTTGTCAATGTCACCGCAAACCATTATCTGAATCAATAAAGAGCAATCCTAAATTTAATTATGAACTAAAACACATATAAAATGGCTAAAACTAAAGTACTTATCACTGTGAAAACATATCCGACTATTTCAGGTAAGTATGATGAATTAGTTTGTACAGCTGGTTTTTTGGAAGATGGGTCTTGGATTAGAATATATCCAATCCCTTTTAGGAAAAAATCATACGAGGAGCAATTTAAGAAATATGATTGGATAGAAATTGATTTAGTTAAAAACAGAAGTGATTTTCGTAGTGAAAGTTTTAGACCTTATTCAATAGATAGTGAAATAAAAATTTTAGGGCATCTAGACACAGGTAAAGATAGATCTTGGTCAGATAGAAAAAAAATTGCATTAAATAGAGTTCATACAAATATGACTGATTTAATTGCAGAGGCTAAAAATAAAAACATTTGTACTTCTTTAGCGGTTTTTAAGCCAACCAAAATTCTTGGTTTTACTGCAGAAAATGCTGAAAGAGAATGGGATAAGAAAAAAATTGATAGATTGAAAGCAAATAGAGATCAAACCAATATGTTTGAATATGAACATCCAGAAAATCCTTTCGAAGTTGTTCAAAAACTACCTTATACATTTAAATTTAAATTTGAAGATTGTAATGGAAAGATTAGTAATATGATGATTGAAGATTGGGAAACTGGCCAACTATTTTGGAATAGTTTAGCCCGCCATGAAGGTAATGAGGCCAAAGCAATCGAGGATGTTAAAAATAAATATTTCGAGGATTTTGCTAAAACAAAAGATTTGCATTTTTATTTAGGTACATCACAATTATTTCACTACACTTCACATAATCCATTTATGATAATTGGTACTTTTCATCCAAAAGTTGAAACACAATTAAGTTTGTTCTAAAAAAAAATCTAAATCAACCTCACTCGATTTTTGAAATAAGCGCTTGTTAGCAATTACATTTGAGGTTAAAAGTTTTTGTTATGTTTAAATAGTGTTACTGTGTTATTTTTTAACTATTTAGCTGTTGTTGGGATAGGTTTTGGGTTGTTTTTTTTGTAGCAATTTTTATTAGACTTGCAGGGTTCAACTTTTTCAATCGATTTGTTATTTTTTAAGTTTTTGAAATTAATGTAATCGGAAGTAGTAAAAAGCACTACTAAAAATATTATTAATGTAGAAGCCCATAATTTAATATAAAGATTTTTTCTTTTATCTAAAAACTCAATTTCATCATTATATTCATTATCATTTTTAAGAATAATATCTATATCTTCTTTTAAAAGTAAGTCAAGACTTCTGTCCTTAATATTATTATATTTTTGATTTATTCGTTTTTTTTCAAGTGACAAAATCCAAATCGAAAACAATAAAAAAAGAAATGATAAAAGCAAAAGTCCAAGAGCCATAATTGTTGCTTCTTTATTTATTAATGAAGTAACGTCACTTTTTGTGTAAACTTTTAAAACAAAAATAGTAAGATAAAATGTAATAAAAACAAAGATTGATTTTTGAAAATTGCTGTAGAAAGTTTCTAATGAAGAATTAACTTTATTTGAAACTTGTTCAACTTGTTCATGGATTTTATTTCTAGCTTCAATATATTTAGAAATATTACCTTTTATATAAGTGTTGTTTGCTGATAATATTGAATTGAAAGTGTTTTCATTAATCTCAATATTATTTTCTTTGAGATAAATTGAAAGTATGTTTCTTGCTATTCCAATCTTATCTTCAATCTTATTTTTTTCGGAGTAAATCCAATTAAAAACCTTTTCATAGATTTGTAACGAATCGGTTTTTAATTTATCAAATCCAAATTCAAATTCAAGTGTTTTAAAGCCACTAATCTTTAAATTTATATTGTTTTTTTTAAATTCTGATTTATCAAAAATATGTACAAGTATAAATGCAAAGTAGATTTTATTTATTATGTTTACTAAAGCAATATTGTTAGTTGTTTCATTCAAATTAAAGTCATTAGGAGAAAACTTAAATTCAGACAAATTAGTAAAGTGACATTGATTACTTATTTTATATTCAATTTCATTAATGTTTTTAGATATTAACTTTTGATTATATCCAATATATGATGATGACGATTTAGTTTCATCAAATTTATTATAAAAAATTATTCCATTTGAGAACTTATTTGAAAATATTTTAAGAAGATCTTCAAGATTTATGTTATCGATGTTTTTTATGAATTCATTTTCATTAAAAATAATAACATTGATTCCTTTTTTAAATATTTGTAGACTAATATTTAATTCTGTTAAATCTTCTAAATCATCAATATTTATAATGATAAAATTTGACTGACTAATAGAATAATTGATTTCATCAATTACAAAGTTCCATTCATAGTCATAATTTATAATTTCTGAATTAAATAAATTGTAAGATTCTTGATTAAACTTTTTAATTAGGCTACAGTCAACTTTTCCAGTATATTTTAACTCATAATTATTAAGATTATCTACGTCACTTAAAATATTTATTGTTGGAAAGAAGTCAGTTATTAATTTTATCATTTTAATAAATCTTTTAATTGGTCATAGCCTTCAGATGACAATATTTTCAAATACTTTGAACCATTTTCTTCAATAGGTTCAATTATGTTTTTAAGATTTTCAACATAATCATCAATATTAAGATATAGATTATGGTCTAATCTAATTTTATGTTGTACCTTTTTGTTTATTTTTTTCTTTGTGATTACAAATTGTGTGTCAAAACCTTTTTTTGATGGTAATTCTTCTAATCTTTTAATTATCTTATCTTTTGGGAACTCTGGATTAATAGGCGTATAATTTTTAAATACTTCATCTAATAACTCTGTAAAATTAAATTTGTCTTTATTTCTATAATGTCCAATCATTGAATTTCTTAAAATTAAAAAATCTGCATAGAATTTTTTTCTATGAGGAATTAAAACTTTATCAATTTCGTTTAATGAAAGTTCAGTATTCTTATCATCTGTGTTTTTTTGAATCAATTCTAGAAAATCATCCCACCAATATTTACTAGAATTTTTGTCAAAAACATAATTAAAAGTAATGTTATTACTATCGTCAAAATAAACTAATATGGCTTTAAAGACCTTTTTCTTAGTGTTTAGCCCTTTGATAATATCAAAATTAGTTTCACTTAGGACTTCATCGTGTTCTACTTTGCAAATTATTATTTGATTAACATTATCAGTAACAAAATGCAAATGTAGTAAACTACCTTTTTGAATTTCAATATCTAATCTATTCATTCTTTCTTGAGATATTTTTTCTTTCTCAAGTAATCTTTTTGCGTTATTTAATATTAAATCATCAAGGTTTTCTATGTTCTCTAATATTGATTTTAAAGAATTTTTTATTTCAGTATTACCATCTTTAAAGCTATACTCCCTTTTATTCGGTTGTTCTAAAATCTCTTTTACCAAAGAATCAATATATACATTTAAATTAATCGAAGTCCCATCAAGTTTAATGTTATTTACTGAATTGTTTTTAACATCAATGTGATGCAAAAAAATATTTTCTATTTTCATTTATGTTGAGTTAAATTGTTGTTGTTAATTTTTTTATATTTTATAATTCTAACTTTACAATATAATTTCAAATATAGAGAAAAGTAATACCTATACAATACGTAAAAATACCTGGTTTTTGAACTAGGTATTTTTACGGGGTATCATTGGGAGCTAACTTAAATATGCAGTTTGTAGTGCTAGTCTGAAAAAATTTATAACGTTTAAAAATTTAAGAGTACATATTTGCAATTTTAATTTTGTTTTTCATCCCTTCCTCAACTTCCTCAACAAATACTCCGTAGCCTCAGCATCTGAAATCAATTGTTTCTTTTTTGTAGCTATTTTGGGTTTAGGTATTAAAGCAGATTGCACACGAAGCATAGTATACAAGCGAGCTACTTCCGTTTCTGGAAGTGCTTGTATTACTTGGTATGCAGTTTCTGCTTTCATATTAATTATCTTCTAAATCTAAATTTTGGTTTATTATTTATTTCATTTCTTGTATTTTCCCCCAAATTACCTTTTGGTTGTCTACTATCGTTTTGCCTGTTTGTTTCAGTTGTTCTGATAGTTCGTTTTGTTTCTTCTCTAGTTTCTCTATTTCCGATATCAATCGTTGAAATAAGATTATTGTTTCTGTCTTGTTCATCTTTAAGTTTAAGTTTTAAGTTATTCCATGATAAATTTTTATGTATTTTACTTCCTTTGTAGGTAGTGTCTTTATATTCAAATGAAATCCCAGAAATAGTTCCACTTGAACTAGTATTTAATTTGGTGTTTATGTCATTTTCTTTGAGTTTTTCAATAAACTCGTTTAGTAATAGATTTTGTTTCAAAGTTTCAGTTATTATGTTTTGAAGTTGTAACCTATCGGGGGCTTCGCCAGTACGAATACATTTCTCAATTTCCCCTTTTGTTAAAATATTGGATTCTTCCTTTTGAATCAATTGTGTCAACTTGAATTTTTTTTCAAGTTCTCTAATAAGTGTTTCACTTCTTTTATAATCTTGTGAATCCGAAACAACTTCTCCTGAAAACTTAACCCTATTAGCCACCAGATGAATATGAGAATGATCTTGATCAGTATGTTTATAAACAATGTATTGGTTATCATCAAAGCCCATTCCTTCCAAATAGTCTCTAGCTAAATTTCCAAACTCATCATCTGTGAGTTTATCCGAGTAGGGTAAATTCAAAGATGTATGATAAACTACTTTTGCTAAATTGGGTCGAAGTTGTCGAACGATATTAAACTCTTTTGTCTGTTGAACTACTGAACCTGGCGAAATATTCGAATCAATAATGCAACCTTGTTCTTTGTCAACTTTTTTCTGATTGTATGCCAATACACCATAGAAATCTTTTCCTTTAATCTGCTTTGCTATCATTTAAAAGTTGTTTTTTAATTTGATTTAGCGATTCACTTAAATAGTACAATTCATCTTTTAATCCATTAAGGTTTGGGTTGTTTTGATTTACCCTTTTAGTTAATTGATTAATGTTATTTCCAATTCTGCTTAATTCAATTAAAAGCTCTCTGTTAATTCCAGACATCATATGTTTTGGAAGTTGTTTTTTTAGAGCTTTTATTCTAATAAATTCTACAACATTCACTCCGTATAATTTTGAAAATTCTTCCAAAATGAGTTGCTCTTCAAGTGTAACACGAATGTTAATTTGTAAAACTTTTAAACTCTCGAATGTTTTTTTTGGTCTTGCCATTGTTCAATAATTTTTCAGAATTTTATTAAAATGAAATCGTTAAAATTTTCATTTTGAATTCTAATAACAAGACAAATTTAGAGGAGTAAAAGATAGCGAAAACGGTTTACCGTACATAAAAATTATGTACGGTAAAATTTGATTTTTGTTAAATAAAATTCTAAAAATCATTTTTAAAATGTTACTTCAAAACTTGAATTATAAAAAATTTAGTTTCTTGATTTTACGAATTAAATAAAATATTTCGTCTAACCATTATACTGAATTAAAGCGGGGTGTGGGGTGCAACCCTGCCAAGCCATGTGACTGTAGGGAACGTTTTTGCTATCAAAAACATGGCTTGCTTCATGACTACCCGATTAGTTAGGGTTAAAGTAGAGTAGGAGTTTGTTTTGTTTTTTTAAGGAAAGTATTTTAAAACAATAAGGGAAAAGAAAATGCTGAATAGAAATAAAAAAATGAAATTATTCTAAGCTTATTTAAGATTGCAATTTATAATAGTTCAAAAAAAAAAGCTTAATTAAATTCGAGTTTAAGCAAATTTAATTAAGCAAGATTTTTAAAAAGTCATTTTTTTAAATATAAAATAATCTACTTATCAATTAGATCATGATAAAGTTTAATAAAAGGTTCAATAGCTTCTTTTTTATCAAAATAAGAATCTGGTAAGAGACATAACAATTCTAACGATTTTATATATTGATGCATTTTATGATTATTATCTTCATAATATTCACGTGGTTTTTTTGGATGCGTTTCCTGTGGTGTTTTGAAATTTGTTTTATTTCTGTTATCAATAATAAATCTACTATTCGCTTTATTTTCATAATACTCAAATATCATATCTTCAGGATATACACTTTCTTTAAAAAAGTATTCTTGTAAGATAACAATTAAAGCTCGTCTTCTTGATAATGATTCTTGCATTTTTATCATAAAGCCTTTAAGCAATGGACTTGATTCTTGCAAATCTTCATGAAAAGATTTTAAATCTTTAATGTTAAATGTTTTATCACTTCTAGAGATTTCACGAATGTTTTTCTCATATTTATTTACTATTTCTATTACTTCTGATAAATTCTTATCAATTAACTGCCTCATATTCCTTTTCCTTTGCCATTACTCCATTTAAAATTCAAACTTCTGTTTAAAGATTCTTTGAAGATATTAATTTTTAAACTCAATTCAAAAGCATTCTCTTTTACAATATAACTAGTCAGTGCATAACTATAATAGGGGACTATTTTTTCTTTTATAATTCTCTCTCGTAAAGCAAACACAAGAAGTAATGATTCGTGAGTTTTTAGATTGGCTTTAGATTCTGAAATCTTTTTTCCGATTTTTATTAAATAATTGTTCTCTTTTTCCAAAACGCTTTTAATTTCCAAAGACCTTATTTCTAATATAGTAGGATTAATAATAATCTTTGAAAATTCCTGGATGAAAAACTTTCCAAATTCCCAATTCCTAATGCTCATGTGGTCCAATAAAGCCATTTCTACAAAATCGATAATTTCATTATTTTTAAATATATTATCAAAACGAAATGGATTTTTCTCAATATGATTTAACCATCCAGTATAATATCTATCAAGATTTTCAATCATATGTCTTCCAAAATCTCTAGTTATATTGAATAGAGGAGCTTTTTCAACAAGGATAATGTTTAATTTATCTATATCGTTATTTGTGAAATTTGGATAATGAAATTTAATGCAAAAAAGCAAAGAAATCATTGATTTTATTTCATCGCTTGTAAGTAGTATTGGTTCTTTAGTAATTACATTATTAGCAAAGTATTTCGATCTAATATCTAAGAATGCAATCTGATCATGTTTTCGATATTCTAATGTTTTTATTTTCACTTTTTAGGGGTTTAAATTTCAGCGGCAAATGTATTTAAATTCGAATTAAATTCACAAATTTTTTTTAATATTTTTTTGTTTAACTAATTGAAAATCAAAAACATATTAATAATATTAATACCTAAATAGCATATATTAATATTATTAAGAAATCAAGTAAATTTTTCAAAAATAAATGAAATATTATCTTCAAAACTTGATTAAAATTCACAATACATTTCTTAAGTTTGTACCAAGAAAAATAATTTTAATCGCGTAAGCTATTAATTTGGTCAAAGAAAACTCGGAATCTTCTTTAACAACCAAACTTAATAGACTTACGCCTGTGCAAAATACTTGCGTGGGCGTAGTCTTCTGGTTGTTAGGGTCTCCGAGTACCTCTTTGACAGTTGACTATTGCTTCACGCATTTTTTTGTAACCTATGAACGAGAAAAAAGACTTCAGACCGAAAGATGAAAAATTCAATGTTTTTATCCCATTAGTAAATCTATTATTATTTGAAAAATTTGAATCACCAGGATTTGAATCTGAGAATGAAAAATTATCTCAAAATTTTATTGAATCTACTCAAACAACCAATCAGAAAGCAATTGAAGAAAATTACTTCTTTACAAATAGAATTTACAATTTTCTAACTAAATTGTCTGATGAACAAAGAGCACAAGTTTATTATAATATCGTTGAAAATGATGCATATATAGGCGCAACGACCATCATTTATATAATGAAAGATAACTTGTCATTTGATGAAGAAAGTACATTCATAAGTCAAACTGAAATCTTAAAGGACTTATTTGAGTTTAAGGATGAAGTTAAATTGAGTAAAGCGGTATTTTATTATTTTATTTTTCAATTTGAACATATTATGTATTTGATTTTTTCAGATTTACAATACATTTCAAAAACGGAATATAAAAATATAATATCAAATATTGGTGAAGATAAAAACTTCAAAATTTCAAATAATGTTAATTTTGAAAACTAAGACAATGAGTAAAGAAATAAGTAAAAAAGAGGTTAAAGAATGGTTCAGGAAATTTCGACCTGATTTAGAGATTAATGAAGCTTTTATAGAAGATTTATATAAAGAATATATAAGTAGGAGAGATAATTTTCATTAGATGAAAAGAGTTCTTTTTATAACTATGTAGTATTTAATTATAAATCAGAATTGATTATTTAATTTATTCCATCCTTGAAGGAAATGAGAAATATAATGCATTATTAGAAAGTTGGGTAGAGGAGGACCATGATGCTTTTCATATCAGAAATATCAGGGAGATATTTGATAATAATGACCCGATTGAAAATCAAGAAGAGTATCCTCATCTTGATTTTAATATTGATGTAGAAGTAAAAGTTCTGTGTGTAGAAATGATTATGGGTTATATATGCAAATCATCAGCAAGTAATGTGAACTGAATTAGATAAAAAAACTAAGTGGATTTTTAACTTTGAAATATATAAAACTTCAATAAAGAAACTCTTAGAAATAAGAAGAATTTTTTCTTAAGTACAGAAAATACATATTGTAATGGAAACTTTACGAGTAGAAATGTCTTTAGTCGAATTGTGTTGAAAATATTCCATTTATTAATCTCAATTCATAAGTTGTACAAAGGTTTTTTATAATCAGATTGTAAAAATTGATTATATTTTTTGATAGTTGTGCATAACTAATTCCGCTTCAATAATTTGTGGAATTTCTAAGCCTTTGATTTAAAAGACGGGTAAATTTTTATAAACTACACAAAAAAAGTGATTTAGAGATATGGTTTTAGGTTTAGTTTTCTTTCTTACTTACAATTTTTATATGTACTGAGTAACTCAAATATTGATTTTACAGGAGCTGCTTTTTTTTGTTTAGTTTTTCCTATTGCAAAACTGCTGTTATATGCTGTTTTTATTCTTTTATTAATTTTACTGCTTGTTCTGTCCAATCATTGCCTTTTAAATAAATGTCTGGCTTAAGTCCTTCTTTGTCCACAGAAAATCCTGTGTCTAACCAAAGTTGTCTATTGGTTGGTAGTTGAATGCGAATTGTTGAACAGTTTGTTTTATAATGCACAATATTTCCATAGTCCATCATTCCACCTGAATTTGTTCCCATTACTTCAACTTTATTGCTTTGTCTCGCTACCATTGTAAACAATTCGCCACTACTTACTGTATTTTCATTTATTAATAATGCTATTTTTTTAGGATTAATTTTCACTTTATCAAGTTTTAAAGTGTCTGTTTGTGTTCCACTCTCATTATAAAGTTTACCATAATGAGCTTTCATTTTACTCATTCTTTCGTCAAGTGCCTTTTTGGTTTTGGCGTCTGCATTTTCATAATATTCTTCTATAAATTGATACCACTTTTCGAAATTTGATTGTGTCATTCGCATTTCTGAATTATAATTTAAAATTGGTTTTGTATAGATATAATCTAACAATTGTAAACCAATACTATAATCTCCGCCACTATTGTTGCTTAAATCTAATACCCAATAAGAAGTGCTTTCTAACTTGTCTTTATATTTTTTTAATAAATATTCTGTTTGTTCATATGCGTTATTTTCAAATGATTGAAATTTCCAAATGGCTACATTTTCTTTAAATTTTAAACTTGGAGCATATTTGTCTTTCGACATTTCATATTCCGTTATATCTCTTTTTGTTTTCACTATTGGAAATGTTTTTTCATAAAAAACGATATCGAAATCAAGAATATTATCAACTATTTGAACATTATGTTCAGAAAAATCAGATTTGTCGCCTTCATAGAAAGTGCCTACATATTTTTTATTAATTTTCTTAATAGTCAATTTAACTTCTCCTGCTTTCCAATTTTCATTTTTGGTTTCAATTATTGTAGCGTAAAACAGGTTTGGTTTCACTTGTATTACTGCCAATTTATAACTTGAATTTTCATAAATTCCTTCTATAGGGTCAAGCTTTTTTGTTTTTTTTAAATGATCAGTCAATTGATTTTCTGTCAAATCGGTAGAATGAATTTGAATTTTTTTGTTTTCTATATTAGAATTTATATTTGATTTTGGTTTACTATATTTAATTCTTAAATGTTTATCTTGGAAAAATGAAATCCAATTTTGTAATTGTTTGGCACAAACACTGTCATTGGTTATTTCTTTTGACATCAAATAATGTTTGGTTGTCCAATTGTTATAATCGATAAGATTTTTTGAGTTTACTTTATCATACCAACCGGCATAATTATCTTTTACAATTTGTTTTGATTGTAAAAAAATGCTATCGCACTTGCAACTTTGTGCGAAAGAAGTTTTTGCGAAAAACAGAAGTGAAATAATCAGATATTTTCTCATAAATAATACTATTTTAAATATGTTTATTTTGCGGTAAAATGGAGATAACGGTTCTGGGCTTTGCGTTCGGGCGGGAAATCGAAGCACAAAAGTTCAGTTTTGCACAAAAGTTCAATCGAAGAACTGAACTTGAATTTTGCAAGTCTGTCCGCATGACGTAAAACCCTTATTAGCAGAAGCTTCTTTATTTCTGTTTTAAATATTCCAATGCTTCTGGACCTTTTATCAATGCTATTCCAAACCAAACAACTACTGCAAAAATAATAAAAATCAAATAACCTAAGATTGTCAAGCCTATAACGGCGAGAACTTTTAAAATAATAGTTTTCAAAGGTTTGTCTTTGTAAAATTCTTTGAAAAACAATATCAAAATTATAGGAACAAGTAAAATTGAAAATTGAGTTATATTATAAAATACACTTGGTGAATGTCTAAAAAAGAACATAATTGGATAAACTAAAATTATGCTTATCAAAGTATAAAACGATAGAATGTAAGCATTCATAACAATATGTTCGTAATAATTGTGTCCCCATTTTCTAAAAGCAATTTTTGTTGTCAGAGCAAATAATGGAATATAAAGTAGCATTAATATTGAGTTGTAATTTGACATAAAGAATATTACATCACTCATAAAATTTGAGTTAATGTGTTCTTGCGAAAAATATGTACTCATAATTTCTTTTAGGTTCAAAACCTTAAAAGAAAGAAAAGTTGCAATTCCACTCAATACAAAAACTAATAAAATAGGTTTATAGTGATTTACTCGGTTTCCGTCAATAAATTCTTTTGTCGTTTTGCCAGGATTTTTTAGAATATTCTTTACCGAATAGAGTAGTCCATTGCTTGTGTGAAATACAGTGTATTGTAATTCATTCCAAATGTACTTTTTGTCAATACGTTTAAATTTTTTCTGTCCGCAATTTGAACAAAAATTACCTACAATTACTTCACTACAATTTTTACAATTTTCATTCATATTTATTTCATTCATTTTTTTTTAATTCTTTTACTTTTTTGTAATGTGTATCATTCATAAATTTATATATAAGGAATAAAGGTATAATAAGCGATATGTTGTAAGCACTAAATTTAATACTTATAAAAATAATTCCTGCTAAAATGTAGGTAAGATAAGTCAAGAGTAAATATTTTAGTGTCTTTAAAATGGCTGCCAAAGACCTGTTAGCAGATCTTATTTATTTTCTTTTTCTTTCAATCATTTCGTGTGTATCTAGTGTTTTTTTTCTTTCTATGTTAACTAAGTAAAAAATATTTTACAAAAATTATTTTTAATAGAAAGGAAGAAGAAATTATTAGCTTTATAAACTAATAACGCCCATTATAGTTAATAAAAAATTTCTTCTTCCAAGAGAGTACAAAATGAATTATTCTAAATTAATTGCTAATTTTAGATTTAAAAAAAATTATTTACTAAAAACTAAATTTTTATTATAATAAACTCACTTCTTCTATTTTTTTGATGTTGATCTTCTGAACAAGGAGAAGCATTTGTTGGTTCACAACCACAATCGTTTACTAAAACCAATTCTCCGTAACCTCTTCCGGTTAATCGATCAGCTGCAATTCCATTTTTAATTAACCATGCTATGGTAGATTTTGCTCTTCTGTCAGAAAGGGCAAGATTGTAAGTTGCTGTTTGACGGCAATCGGTATGCGAACGAACGTCAATTTTCATAGTCGGATTTTGTGTCATAACAATTAAAATCTTAGCTAATTCTACTGCAGCATCAGGACGGATGTTTGATTTGTCTAAATCGAAATAAATCATTTTGATTCCTAATGGTCCAGCCAAATCATCACCTGGCTTGAATGGCTTCACAGTTAACTCTAAAGCAACTTTAGAATCGGTTAATCCTGATTCATTTGGAATTGTAACCAAGATTTCATTGGTGTTATAACTTGGTTTTTCGGCTCTAATTTTAAGCTTTGTATCACAATCTACTTTACCAAAGTCATATTTTCCTGAGGCATCAGAAGTTAACTCTTTCAGTTTATTTTCTACTGAGTCGTATAAAATTACTTTTGCATTAGCAATTGGCTCTTGGGAAGCATCATCAACTACAATTCCAGTTAAAAATTGTTCACAATCTTTTGGAATAGGCAAAATTTCAGTGAATTTATAAATATCATCATAACCTAAATTATCTTCTTTTCTATTAGAAGAAACAAAACCATTTTTAGTTTTAGTGTCAATTAAAAAAGCAAAATCATCCATTTTACCATTCACAGGTTCACCAACGTTTTTAATGCTTCCAACACTTCCATCCTCTTTTAATTGGGTCACAAAAACATCTAATCCACCCAGCCCTGGATGACCATCTGAAGCAAAATACAATTCGTTATTGTCAGTAACATAAGGAAATGTTTCTCTACCTTCGGTATTAATTTTATCACCTAAGTTTTCTGGAGTTCCATAGCTGTTTCCAGCATAAATAGTAACTTTATAAATATCTGATTGTTTTTTATTCCCCATTGCTCCGGGCATATTTGAAGCAAAGTATAATGTTTTTTCATCAGGGCTTAAAAAAGGGTGAGCTACACTATATTCGTTACTATTGAATGGTAATTCTGTAACATTGGTCCATTTGTCACCTTCTTTAGTAGCTTTGTATAATTTTAATAAAATAGTACGCTCGCTATCTCTACCTTTTTTACCATTATTAAAATTGTTTCGGGTAAAGTACATCGTATTTCCATCTTTCGTAAATACTGGAGTTGACTCGTGGTATTTAGAACTTACACTTTTAGAGAATTTCTCTGGTGACTCAAAGTTTCCATTATCAGTTACTTTTGCACCATATAAATTGGTATACGATTGATTGGTCCAGCTATGTTTTTTACTACTGATACTTCCTGTATCTCTTGCTGATGCAAATACCAATTCGTCTTTATAAAAAGCTGTTCCATAATCAGAAAATTCTGAATTGATTCCTGCATTTTCAATGCGGTATCTACCTGAGTTTTTCTTAATTTCTGCCAAATAATCTTTTTGAGACATACTAATTTTTGCACGATTATCTGTTCCGTTTTTCTGATAGAATTTTTCCATCATTTGGTCAGCTTTTTTGTAATCACCTGCCGATTTTAGTGTTTGAGCATATCTAAAATAATACTCAGGCTCCACTTCTTGATTCATTGCAAAAAGTTCGGTGTACCATTTATTAGCGTCTTCCAATTTAGATTGAAAGTAATAAGCGTTACCTAATTTTTGAAAGACTTCGGCAGATTTATACCCTTTTTCGGCAACTTTCTCATAAGTTTTAATGGCATTTACATATGCAAACTGCTCATAGTCCTTATTTGCTTTGTTGATTTTAACCTCTTGTGCATTTACTAAAAAGCTTTTTAGTAATATTGCGACTATAACTACTATTCTTGCTATCATATCTTAATTTTTAGAAAAATCTTGGTGAAACAACTTTTTCTGTGTTGCCTTTAAACTCATAACGTAAGAAGATTTCGTGCGAACCCGAGTTGTAGTTAGCAAGTTTGGTTGTTTCTGCATCATACGCATAACCAATCATCCAGTTTTCATTAACTTGAAAACCAGCCAATCCACTCACGGCAGCATCCCAACGCCAAGCGGCACCCAAAACAAACTTTTCGTTAAACATAAAGTTCGCTGTCAAATCTAATTGTAATGGAGCTCCTGTTACTAATTTAGTTAAGAAAGCTGGTTTGAATTTAATGTTATCACTTAAATCAAAAACATACCCTCCTATTAAATAGTAGTGCATTCTTTCTTTTGCAGTTGCTGAGGTATTGTCAATAAAATGTTCCGTTTCTAAAAAATTTGGAACCGATAATCCAGCATATAATTTATCTGAATGAAAGTAAATACCTGCACCAATATTTGGTGAAAGCTTATTGTCGATATTATTTTGGAATTGAGGGTCCGTTAAGTCATATCTATTAAGCTTAGTATAATCTACATTTAATAGATTAGCAGTTCCTTTAATACCAAAAGACAATTTATACGTTTCCGAAGTTGGAATAGTATAGGAGATGTCTGCTGAAATAGTGTTTTCATCAGAAGGACCAATACGGTCATTCACAAACGATATGCCTATTCCAAATTTAGAATTGTTAATAGGTGTGTTTATCGAAGCTACATTAGTAACAGGCGCACCATCTAAACCTACCCATTGGGTTCTGTGCATTCCAAAAATACTCATAACACCTCTACTACCCGCATACGCAGGATTTACATTAATGGTATTATACATATAATTGGTGTACTGAGAATCTTGCTGAGCAAAAGTCTGATTAACATTTCCTAATGTTGCTATAAATAGCAACATCAGGATAGTTAATGTATTATTGTTTTTAATTAACTGTTTCATAATTATTTATTAATTATTTTGAATATATAAGTAACCTGATTTGTCAATTCCATTACCATTCAAATCAACATATTTGATGATGTAGAAATAGGTTCCGGTTGGTAACAATTCATTTCTTGAAATAGTAACGCGTCCATCAGAATATCCTTTAAATACATTACTATTATTATCATAGTTATTTATTCCATATACTTTTATTCCCCAACGGTTGTAAACTTCTACGGTATTGTTTGGATAGCATTCAATACCTTGGATATAGAATATATCATTACTTCCATCTCCATTAGGTGAAACAGCGTTGAAAATAGTAAGCTTACAGCCTTCTAAAATAACAATTGTTGGATCGTCTTCTAATTCACTGTCATCATCTGATAAGTCATCAACTAACTCACCATTTCCCGTTTCTGCACTCGCCGTTGCTTGATTTACAACTGAACCAAATAAAATATCAGCTTGAGTAATTACGTAAGTTGCAGTAAATGTTGTACTATCTGATTGACCAACAGCAAGATCTATAGGACCTCCTGTTAAATCAATTCCTGGAAGAGGATCTGTTACAATAACATCAAATAGAGACATATTACCTGTATTTGTCACAGTAAATGAATACGTTATTGTTTCTCCGGCTTGAGGAAAACCATCTCCATTATTGTCATTAAAAGTCGCTTCTTTAACAATTGCTATAGCTGGTTCTTGTTCAATTTCTACAATAGTACAATCAGGACAAGTAGGATCTACAGGGCAAGTTGTACAAGGAGTAGGGTCTTCAGATTCGTCAGTTACTGGGTCACCATTAGGGTCATTACCAGTTGCAGTTGCTAAATTATATACATATCCAGCATCAATATCAGCTTGCGTTAATGTATATGCTGCTGTATAAGTTGATGTAGCTCCAACGGCAAGAGTAGTTGAACTTGAACCTGCTTGTGGAGTAGAACTCACATAAACTGGGTTTGGTAAAACTCCTGTTCCACTAAAATTAGCCGCAGTTTCTAATACATTTATCCCTGTTAATGGTACATTACCAGTATTAGTAACTGAATAAGTGTACGTAATAACATTTCCTGATAAACTACTGTCTTTTATTATCTCAATTGCTGGAGCTGGGTTTATAGTTAAATAAACTGTCGCTGTATCACAAGCTTGAGGAGTTCCGTTATCACATATAGTGTAAGTAAACAGGTCTGGTCCATAATAACCTACAGTTGGTGTATAAACAAATGTTCCATCAGGATTCATCACTACTGTACCATTTTGTGGTTGTGTATTCGATGTAACCGTTTGAGTATTTCCTTCTGGATCTGTATCATTAACCAATACACTTCCTGTAATTGTTGGTCCATTACCATTATAAGCATCATCATTAGCATTAGTATCATTTGTAGTGTTTGTTGGCTCTACTGTAATAGTTACTGTTGCTGTATCACATGCTTGTGGTGTAGCATTATCACATATTTGATATACAAAGGTATCTACTCCTACGAAACCTGGATTTGGTGTGTAAACACCTGTTACAGGATCGAATGTTCCATTTGTTGGTGGAGTAACTACTGTAGGAGTTCCAATTGTATCTCCATTTGGATCAAAATCATTTGATAAAATGTTGATTATTACTGGTTGTCCTTGCTCTGTTGTTGCAGTATCATTATTTGCAACTACATCATTTACTGGTGTACATGATGGCGTAGTACAAGGTACTGGCATAACTTCAATTGTCAACGTTGCTGTATCACATGCTTGAGGTATTCCACTATCACATACTGTGTACGTGTGAACAAATGTCCCTGTGAATCCTGTTGCAGGCGTGAATGTGTACGTTCCGTTTGCATTCAATACTAATGTACCTTCTGGCGTTGTAGTAGTTGAAGCTGTTACCGTTTGTGTATGACCTTGTGGGTCTGAATCATTCGTTAATACATTTCCAGAAACTGGTACGTTTACAAAAGTATTATTGATATCATTATCCGCATTTGTCGTGTTTACTGGGTTTATAGTTAAATAAACTGTCGCTGTATCACAAGCTTGAGGAGTTCCGTTATCACATATAGTGTAAGTAAACTGGTCTGGTCCTGAGTACTCTCCTGTTGGAGTGTAAACAAATGTTCCATCAGGATTCATCACTACTGTACCATGTTGTGGTTGTGTATTCGATGTAACCGTTTGAGTATTTCCTTCTGGATCTGTATCATTAACTAATACACTTCCATTGATTGGCTCGTATTGACTACCATTATAAGCATCATCATTAGCATTAGTATCATTTGTAGTGTTTGTTGGCTCTACTGTAATAGTTACTGTTGCTGTATCACATGCTTGTGGTGTAGCATTATCACATATTTGATATACAAAGGTATCTACTCCTACGAAACCTGGATTTGGTGTGTAAACACCTGTTACAGGATCGAATGTTCCATTTGTTGGTGGAGTAACTACTGTAGGAGTTCCAATTGTATCTCCATTTGGATCAAAATCATTTGATAAAATGTTGATTATTACTGGTTGTCCTTGCTCTGTTGTTGCAGTATCATTATTTGCAACTACATCATTTACTGGTGTACATGATGGCGTAGTACAAGGTACTGGCATAACTTCAATTGTCAACGTTGCTGTATCACATGCTTGAGGTATTCCACTATCACATACTGTGTACGTGTGAACAAATGTCCCTGTGAATCCTGTTGCAGGCGTGAATGTGTACGTTCCGTTTGCATTCAATACTAATGTACCTTCTGGCGTTGTAGTAGTTGAAGCTGTTACCGTTTGTGTATGACCTTGTGGGTCTGAATCATTCGTTAATACATTTCCAGAAACTGGTACGTTTACAAAAGTATTATTGATATCATTATCCGCATTTGTCGTGTTTACTGGGTTTATAGTTAAATAAACTGTCGCTGTATCACAAGCTTGAGGAGTTCCGTTATCACATATAGTGTAAGTAAACTGGTCTGGTCCTGAGTACTCTCCTGTTGGCGTGTAAACAAATGTTCCATCAGGATTCATCACTACTGTACCATGTTGTGGTTGTGTATTCGATGTAACCGTTTGTGTATTACCTTCTGGATCTGTATCATTAGCTAATACACTTCCAGTTATTGGTTGATATTGGTCACCATTGTAAGCATCATCATTAGCATAAGTTTCATTGGTAGTATTTGTCGGTACTACTGTAATGGTTACTACTGCTGTATCACATGCTTGTGGTGTTCCGTTATCACATACTTGGTAAACAAATGTATCTTCTCCTACAAAACCTGGGTTTGGTGTATAAACTCCTGTTACAGGGTTAAATGTTCCATTTGTTGGTGGAGTGACAATTGTTGGTGTACCTAATGTGTCTCCATTTGGATCAAAATCATTTGATAAAATGTTGATAGTTACCGG